>NYZG01000230.1 GCA_002687025.1 Candidatus Poribacteria bacterium | reverse complement strand
TCTCGACGAGCATCCGAAACCGATCGTCGCCGATGTGCATGGCGTTACGCTCCGTCGGACGGATGGAGGCGGGCCCTGTAGCCTCGCGGATGGGTCTTCGGCACGTAGCGGCGTCGCGGCCGGGGCAAGGGGTCCTGCGCGCGGAGCGTCGCGGCCAGCAGGTCTGCGAGGAGCTCGGCCTGGTTGGCGACGTGTTCGGGATCGCCGTAGAGGTCGACGAGCTCCACGGGATCGTCCCGCAGGTTGTAGAGCTGCCCGCGGCCGTCCATGTCCATGACGATCTTCCAGTCGCCCTTGCGGAGCATGCGCATGGCTCCGCTCTGCGTCCAGGCGTTCAGACAGTCGAACGCCACGCCCGGAGTGAGGCCGTCGGCGGTCGGGTCCTGGGGCTCGTCGTGGGTGTAGTGAAGGCCGCCGAACCCGTGCTCGACGTACGCGCTGTCGAATTCGTCGCGCGGGTAGTCCGCGCCGGCGAGCAACGGCCACAGGCTGCGTCCCTGGACGCCGTCGGGGATGGCGACGCCAATGGCCTCACATAGGGTGGGCAGGATGTCGGCGATCGAGACGTGCGCCGGATGCGCTTCCGCCCCTGCGACGACGCCCGGGCCTGTGAACTGCATGGGTATGCGCGTCAACGCCTCGGGGAGCTCGGGCCCCTTGCGCATGAGGCCGTACTCGCCGACGAAGTCGCCGTGGTCGGAGACAAACACGATGAGCGTGTCCTCGGCGATGCCTTCGGCCTCCAGGAACTCTCCGAACCGGCGCACCTGATCGTCAATGAGCCGGAGCATGCCGAAGTAGTTGGCCCGCGCCCGAGGGATCTGTTCGCCGTAGTCGGAGAACGCGGCCTCGCCGATGTTTCTCGTCCACTCGAACTTGAAGCCCTTGTGAGGAAGGGCGCCCTCGTCCGACAGCGTGGGCGGCAGGTCGTCCGGCGGGAACATCGAGAAGTACGGTTCGGGGACCTGATAGGGGTTGTGCGGCTCCGGGAACGAGAGCCACAGGAAGAACGGGTCGCCGTCGAGGCCCCGGACCCAATCGATGGCGCCGGCGACGGCTCTGTGGGGGCATTGGCACTCCTCGGGGAAGGGCGTTGCCGCCATCGACGCGCGGTGGTTCAGACCGCGCAGCCAGTCGTCGAAGTCGCGTTCCTGGCGCGTGCGGTCTTCGCCCCGGCCGCCTCCGTGGCCGAGGTGGAGCGTGTGGTCTACGCGGTCGTCCGTCAGATGCGAGTGGTTCTTGCCACACAGGGCCGTGGCGTAGCCGTTCTCGCGCATGACGTGGAACAAATCGCGCGTGTACGTGGCGTCCTCGATATTGTGGTTCGTGCGAACGCGGGTGGCGTTGGGATAGCGGCCGGTGAGGAAGCTCACACGGGTGGGGGCGCACGCGGGCATCGTCGTGTAAGCCTTGTCGAACCAGGTTCCGCGCCGCGCCAGCGCGTCGATGTACGGCGTCGTGTCGAGCGGGAAGCCCTCGCGGGCCGAGACGTCCGCCCGCTGCTGGTCTGTCATGATCACGACTATGTTCACGTGGCTCCTCCGCCCACTGCGGTCAGCGCGTCGTGGCCGGCTCAGCCGGGCCTCGGCGTATCCCGTCGCACGGGGTGCGCCGGGTCAGGACACGCCGCCGCGAGGGCTCTGTCACGCGTGAATGCGCGGATTCCATGCACGCCTACCCGCCTGCTTCCCGCATCATACGCACAGTATACGCGGCCGGGCTTCCACGGGCTTGCGGCGCGCGCCACGGCCGCCGTAGGGTTCGCAAGCGTGACGTCGCGCGTCTATTCAATGGACTTAGAGGCGTTCTCCTGCAAAACCCCGTCGGGACGCGGCGAAATGGCATCACCTGCGGCTCTCGCGATAGACGGTCTGGACATCCCGGCCCACGACTTCGACACCGTGATCGTCGGGGCGGGGGCGTCGGGCTTGCGGTGCGCGGTAACGTTGCGGCGAGCGCTCTCCGATCAGCCGGGCCGCGAGGTCGCCGTGCTGACCGAGGAGCTGCACAACAGCACGTCGTACAACGCCGGCTCAGACAAGCAGACGTTCTATACATGGGGGGTTGCGCGCGTGGGGCCGGACTCGCCGCGCGCGATGGCGCAGCAGTTGTACGACGGCCACTCCGTCGACGGCGATCTCGCGCTGGTTCAGGCGAACTTGTCCGCGCGGGCCTTCTACGGTCTCATCGAGGCGGGCGTTCCGTTCCCGCACGACGAGTTCGGCGGCTATGGCGGTTACATAACCGACCACTCGCCGAGCCCGCGCGGGAGTTCGGTCGGACCTCTGACGTCGAAGGCGATGGTCGAGAAGCTGTTCGATGAAACGCGGCGCCTGGGCGTGCCGGTGTTCGACCGACATCAGGTCGTGTCGCTCATAACGGACGACGGCCGTGTCATCGGCGTTCTCACGCTCGATATGCGCTCGCTCGATTCGGGCTGCTTTGGGCTGACTGCGTTCCACGCGCAGAACGTCGTGTTCGCCGTGGGCGGGCCGGGCGGGATGTATCAGAGCTCCGTCTATCCTGCGTGCCACAACGGCTCGATCGGCGTGGCGTTGGAGGCGGGGGCGCGCGCGATCAACCTTACCGAGTCGCAGCACGGGCTGGCATCGGTGAAGTTCCGGTGGAACGTGTCGGGGACGTACCAGCAGGTCGTGCCGCGCTACTTCAGCACGGACGAGGACGGCGCTGACGCGCGGGAATTCCTCAACGAATTCTTCCCGTCCATGGGGCGCCTCGCGACGGCGATCTTCCTCAAGGGCTATCAATGGCCGTTCGACCCGCGGAAGATCGGCGACCATGGGTCGTCGCTCATCGACGTGCTCGTCTACATCGAGACGGTCACGCGGGGACGGCGCGTGTTCATGGACTTCCGCGAGAACCCGCGTCCCGGTGGCGACCTGGACGCCTATGCGCCGTCGCAGTTGAGCTCCGAGGCGCTTGAGTACCTGACCGCGGCCGGAGCAGTCGATCTGGCCACGCCGATTGAGCGCCTGCGGCATATGAACCCGCAGGCCATTGAGCTGTACCGGGGGCGCGGGATCGACATTGCGTCGGAGCCGCTCGAGGTGCGCGTGTGTAACCAGCACAATAACGGCGGCATTGAGACCGACGCGCGGTCCGAATCCACGACGTTGCGTCGGCTGTTCGCCGTCGGCGAGGTCGCCGGTCAACATGGCGTGTACAGGCCCGGGGGCTCGGCCCTCAACGCGGGTCAGACGTTTGCGATCATGGCGGCGGACACCATCGCCTACGACTACCACGCGCGCGAGGTGTCGTTCGACGCGTTCCGCCCACACGGCGCCCGTCAGGCCGAGGTCGTCCTCGCGGTGATTCGGCGACTGCTGGCGAACGGCGGCGGCGCGGATCGCGGCGCCTATCGCGAGTCGATCCAGGCGCGGATGACGCGGGCGGCGGCGCACATCCGGGGCGCGGATGCGTCGACGGCGCTGGCGGAAGCGTACGCTCATCTGGCCGCGTTCGCGGAGACGGGCGTCGATCGCGTCGCAGACCTCCCCGCAGCGTTCACGGATCGGCAGTTCGCGTTTGCGCACACGGCGTACCTGGACGCCATCCGCCACTACGTCGAGCATGGGGGCGGCAGTCGGGGATCGTACTTGGTCCGGGACGACGCGGGAGTTCCCGCACTCGACGAACTCGGCCGGGAGTGGCGGTACAAGCCCGAGGACGAAGCGTGGCGCGACCTGGCGCTTCTCACGGAGATCGGGCCGGACGGCGCGTTCCACACCCGGACGCGGCGGCGGCGCCCCATCCCCGAGGACGACTTCCAATTCGAGCGCGAGATGAACAGGTTTGCCCGACGAGGCTCCGACTCCCCCGACTGAAAGGCCGCCGCGATGTTCGAGCCGATCGGCGACGATGAGGTGACCGATTTCGCACGACGGCGGGCGGCTCAGGGCATGGCCGAGTGCGTGAGGTACCCGGAGCTGTTCGATGGACCCCCGACGCCCGGGGAGCACGGCACGACTCTCATCGTCGGCGCCGCCGCCAAGCGCCTGCCGGATGCCGTCCTCGCCGACCTCGGCGCGGCGGAGCCCGACGAGACGGAACTCGCGGAGGAATACGGGTTCGGCATCGGCCGGATGGCGGCGCTGCTGATGGGACGCTGCGGCTGGGACGTCGTCGGTACTTACGCTTCGAGCGCGGGGCCGGCTCGGCAATTGGAGCTCGCGCTGCGCGGAGGCCTTGGGCGCGGGGAATCGCGGATGCTCCCGCTGGACGTGACGGACATCGCGAGCGTTGGGGAATTCGCCGAACGGCTGATGGAAACGCATCCGCGCCTGCGCGCCGTCATCTACGCCCCGTCGGCGCAGGTGCGGAAGGACCGTCTTGACGAAGTGACCCTCGACGACCTCGAGTACTGCATGCGTGGGAACTACTACGCTCTGGTCGAACTCATGCGGGTGATCGCGCCGCGCGTCCTGGAGGGCGGCGCCGAGACGGACGGCCCCGCTCTGAAGGTGGCGTACATCGGCTCAATATCGGGGACGGGAACGCCGTCGCCGGGGCGCGTGGCGTACTGCGCGTCGAAGGCGGCGGGCATGGAGTACGTCACAAACCTGAGCGCGGAGTACGCGCCGGACATCATGGCGTTCAGCTACAACGTGTCGATCGCGGACACCGCGGCGACGGTGAACGTGCGCGAGAAGTACGCTCCGATCATGCGGGCCGAGAGCCACTACGGCGCGATGGTCCCGAGCCATGAGGTCGCGCGCGGGCTCGTATCGGTGCTGCAGGGGCCGGCGATATACCACGGCGCGGGGATCGACGCGACGGCGGGTTGGCGTCGGCAGGCGCTTTGACGTATTGTGCTGTCGACGGCCGCTGTTGAGCGCGGCCGGCGCTCCAGCACGTCCGGGAAGGGGGCCGTCAGATGGGAAGCGGCAAGGTACTGAGCTCCGCGGCAATGTTCGTTATCCCGGCGTTGCTCGCCGGATTGCTAGGCGGATTCGTGTTCGGCAACGCGCCCGAGGTGGACGGCGCCGACGAGGCAACGTCCGTTCAGGCGAACACAGAGGCTCCGGCGACGCACCGGGACTTCCTGACCTCCAGGCGCGCGGCAATGAAGACGCCGAAGTTCTGGGTGGCGTTCGTCGTGGCGTTCCTGGCGGTGGAGGTGGCCGGCACGGCGTGGATGGCCAGTCGCACGTCGGACGAGTCGCACGCTCGGCTCACCAGCATGGCAGACGTGGTCAAGAAGAAGCACGGCTCCGGCGGCACGGACGGCTAGCCACCCGTCGCGCCGTGTCTGCTGCACAGCCGCCCACATCCCCACTCAGCTGAATAGCTGCGATACGCTCTGGACGCCCAGGCTGGCAGGGCACGCCAGGCGGGCCGCTGGGCGGGATGAGAGCGCGGCGGAGCCGCAGATGCGTTCGGCAGGGACACATCCGCCACATGGTCCCGCCCATGTCCCCAGACCGGGCGTCTTCACGGTGATCCCGGGTTGTCCCGGCGCCATCGCGTAGGCACACATGGCACAGGGCCCGTCGCACTCCCCGGGGGAAACCCGTGACCGTCACCCTCACCGTGTCCGAGGAAGATCTGGAAGAAGTCGCGCTGAGCGTCTACGACCAGATGGCGGATGTCGAGTGGAGGTGCCCGGCCTGCGGCCACGTGCAAAGGGCGCGTGAGACTGTCGTCGGCGATGCGGGCCTTGATGTCGACGCGCTCCGCAGTCGCGCGGCGTCGCGCTGCACCAATCCCGGCCAAGCCACGATCGAGCCGTGCACGTATTCCGCGGACGCCGACTACTACTCGCCCCCGCTGATCGTGGTGCGAGACGGGTTCCACTTTCGCTGCCTTCCCCTCGCCGACGAGAATCTGATGGCCGAAGTCGGGAAACGCGGCTCCCGCTCGGAACGCGGCATTCGGATCGTGCATAGCGACCTTCTCTGACGGCTGCCGGCGACGCGGCATTCTAGTCGAGGAAGGCCGCTGGCCGTCGCGGCCATTCTCCCGTCGCCTTCCGCACGCCCACATGGATTCCCATTCGTCCCAGGAGCGCCCGTGCTTACGAGCCGAACAGCGAGGCGACTATCATGACCGCGACAGGCCTGCTTCCCGCCCTCACCGCCTGCTGCATGACCGACACCGTCGACGTTACGCCTACGGAGACGGACGAACTGCTCGCAAGTCCGGGCATGGGCTGGCAGACGTTCCACAGGTTCGCCGACGACGACCCGAACCTCGGCGACCTGCCAAGTGGCTCGGCCTACTTCCGCCTGTACTGGCGCGACATCGAACCCACCGATGGCGAGATCGACTTCGCCCAATTCGACGAACTGCTCGAACGCGCGCGGAACGCGGGGCAGAAGCTCGCGTTCCGCGTCATGTGCGTCGGCACAGACCGCGACGCGATGCACGTCCCCGACTGGCTGCGCGCGCTAGGCTGTCCCGGGTGGGAGTTCATGTACGGCGACCGCGGCCCGGTGCGCTGGACGCCGGACATGGACTCGGAACTGTTCCAGGACAGGCACTTCCGCCTCATACGCGAACTCGGGCGGCGATACGACGGCCATCCCGACTTGGATCTCGTCGACATGGGAACTGTCGGGCTCTGGGGCGAGTGGCACATGAGTGGGACGGGCCTCGATGTCCCGTCGGCGGAAACGCGACGGACCATCATCGACACGTACATCGCGGCGTTCCCGACGACGCCAAAGGTGATGCTGATCGGCGACGCGGACGGCATGGTTCAGGCCACGTCGGCCAGCTGTGGGTGGCGGGCCGACTGCCTCGGGGACATGGGCGGGTTCTCGGACGACTGGAACCACATGGAGGGCATGTATCCCATCCGCATCCGCGAGACGAACGCCGAGGAGGCATGGCGCCGTGGGCCGGTGGCGTTCGAGACGTGCTGGGACATGCGGAAGTGGGCCGCGGAAGACTGGGATATCCGGCACATATTCGACTACGCCCTCGACTACCACGCGTCCTACCTAATCAACAAGTCGGCCCCGATCCCAG
>NYZG01000229.1 GCA_002687025.1 Candidatus Poribacteria bacterium | reverse complement strand
TGTTTCAGGCCGAGACCGAAGTCGAATAGCGGCTGGTCGTAGATGCGATCGAAGCGCTGGTCGCCATCGGCGACGAAAGCCCCGTAGATGTCCGGCGGCACGCCGTAGAAGTTCTGTACACGCTTCTGGCTCGTGCCGGAACCGATGGTGCCGTTGAGGTAGAGGTCCGTGGTCTCCGTGAGGCCGAAGCCGAGTGTGAGAGGTACAAGTCCGCCCTCCGCCTCGTACCGCACGGCGCGCGGCAGTTCGATGCCGCCGATATTCATGTCGTCCTCGATCGGCACGCCTCCCAGCCGTGGCAGCCGCGACTCCAGCGGGATGTACCCTCCGCTGACCATGAACCCGCCATCGCCGAGGGTGTGCGCAGTCTCCATGCGGCCGGCCCTTGGAAGCACGCTCACCTGCCCGTGGCAGGCAACGGCGACACCCCAGCCCAGCGCCACCAACGCGATGACAGAGCGTCGCGCCACCGCCCGTCCGCTCGTCATGTCGCCCATAATGAAGCCCATTGCCGTCCTCTGTCGTGACGAGTTCAAAAGACGTAGCCCGGCGGGTATTCCTGGTCGAAATTGCCGTCCTCGCGCGGCGTGTCGTCGAACGCCGTGATGAAGTACGGGGGCACGAAGAGCAGCGTCTCGGTCAGCGTGAACTTCGTGTCCGATCGGTTCCTGATGGTCTTGCGGATTCGCCACCCATGGGGCGTGGAGGGGTCGGCGGCGTAGATGTTGTATCCGGTGACATCCTGCTCGGCCGCCCGCACCCACGAGAACTTGACCTGGAACAGACCCGCCCTCCCCGTGATGTCGTCGATGCGCCAGTCGAGAGGCTTGGGAGGCAGATTGGGGACCGTCGCGCGGTAGCGGTTGTCGAGTGCGTTGCTGCTTTCCACGCCGAATTTGTCCACCGCCGTGACGAGGTACTCCTTCGTCGTGCCGTCGCGCAGGAACACGGTGTCCGTGTATTGCCGTGAGCCTGACGTGTCCACGGGGTCTCCCAGATCGGTCAGCACCGCGCCGCTGATGGGGATCTCCTCCATGAGCTCCAGTTGCGGCGCGCGTTCCGACACCGCGATCGATGAGTAGACGCGGTACAGCGCCGCGTCGCCCGGCGGCTCGTAGTCGGCCCACGAGAGAAGGACCAGGAGATCGTCTACGAACACGTCGGGCCGCGGCGGGTCCGGCGCCTTGCTGGGCGTCACGCGGTCGGACGGCCAGTAGACCGTGGACTCCTCCGTCAGCACGGGAGGGGCCGCGGGGTCGGGCGTCTCGATGCCTCCCGTGTCGACGACCGCCAGGCGGTAGAAATACGGGACGGGTTGGCCGGAGAACTGATCCACCTGGTCGTTCTCGAGCCCGGCGCCGCCGTTGTCGTCGACGAACAGGTATCGGTGTCCGCGCTTCTCGCGGCCCGTCGCATCGTCGATGACGGCGGGTTCCTCGCCGGCCAGGACGAACTCCGACGCGGGATCGCCCTCGAACCGTCGGTATACGCGGTACGCGCGAATGCCCGTGGCTCCGAGCGAGAACCACGTAACGGAGGCCTGCCGGTCGCCCGGCAACACCTTCACGTTCGGCGGCGAGCCGCCCGTGAGCGGATTCAGCGGATCGTACGGGTTCGCGTAGTCCTCCGGGTCGGAGCACGCGGATACCAGCACGGCCAGGGCTGCCAGAGCCGCCACGGTCAGGCGCTGGCGCGGCATCGTCACGGTCGCGTCCTCCTCAGAATCCGTGGCGCCACAGAACGCCCAGTTCGCGTCGCGCGCGGTCGTGCGTCAGGGAGATGGGTGGGGCGTGCGCCAACTGCTCGCTTGCGTCCGAGGAATCGCGGAGTAGCGACAGCGTGGCGAAGAGCACGCCCGCGACGAGGAGGCCATTACCGGCGCCGGAGAGCCCTCTTCCGAGGCGCCGCTCGCTGCGGAAGTCCTCGCGCAACGCGGTGAGCCGGGCCCGGTCGGCGGTCAGGAGGTAGTCGTCGTAGGTCTCCGCTGCCCCGGTCCCGACGACCACGCCACCGAACTTGAGCCCTATCCCCAGAGCGAAGCAACCCACTCCAAGCGTGCGCGCGCGTCCGGCCGCGTGCACGGAGCCGGAAGCGAGGACGAGAAGCGTCACGATGAGCGCCGTCACCGATCGCCTAATAAGAAGCATCCTTCGATGGAGCACGCCTGATCCTTCCGACGAGAGTCCAGCAAGCCGCCGCGATAAGCGCCCCGACGGCGTCTGCGACCCAATCGAGCGCGTCCGGGTCTCGCCCCGGCGTATAGCTCTGGTGCCACTCGTCCGTCGCTCCGTAGAGCATGGCCACGCCGAGGGCGGCAAGCATCGCGACGGCCGCATTCGACATCACCGTGCCCGTCGCCAGGCGCGCGACAATGCATAGCCCGAAATACGCGATGGCGTGCGCCAGCTTGTCCGGGATGGGCAACCCCCCGCCGCCCGGCGAAGTCTGGGAGGAAAGCCAGTAGAGCAGGTACATGTACAGCAGCACAAGGGACCACGCGCCCACGGCCTTGGCGACTTTCAGGCGGCTTCCCTCCGCGCGCAGGGCTACTTCGACCAGCAGTCGGCGATGGCGCTCTCGACGTCCACCGGCACCGACTTCACGTAGTATTCCCCGGCGGCGCGCATGACCTTCTCGATGAGTTCCTGCACCTCGAGGGCGATGCTCTCCTCGCACTCTACAACGATCTCGTCGTGCACCGTGTTGACGAGCGCGGCGTCCACGTCCCGGTCGTGCAGTTCCTCACGCAGACGGTAGAGCGCGAGCTTAATCATATCCGCGTTCGTACCCTGGATCGGGGAGTTCTTGCCCTTGCGCTCGATGGACCCTCGTTGGCGCCGGTCCTGGTCGATGTCGGATATGTCGAACCATCGGCGGCGGCCACCGATGGTCGTGGAATACCCCCGCGAGACCGCCAGCCTGCCCGACTGTTCGAGGAATGACGCGATCTTCGGGAACCCCTCGAAGTACTTATCCAGCAGGTCCTCGGCCTCTTCGTCTGGACATCCGATCTGCGCGGCGAGGCCTTTCGACGACATGCCATAGGCGAGTCCGAAGTTGATCGCCTTGGCAGCCTGGCGGAGTTCCTTGTTCTCATCCTTGCTGACGGGAACCTTGAACATCATCGTCGCCACGAGCGAGTGGAGGTCTTCGTCGTTGCGGAAGGCGCGCAGGAACTCGTCGTCCTGGCTCATGTCGGCAAGGATGCGGAGTTCACAGCCGCTATAGTCCGCCGTGATGACCTTGCGCCCCTCTCCGGCGATGAAGCACGAACGGAACTCGGAGTCGGACGGGATGTTCTGCAGGTTCGGCTTCGTGCTCGACAGGCGGCCGCTCTCGGCGCCGAGCTGGCGGAAGTCGCAGTGGATGCGCCCTGTCTTGCGATGCACGTGTTCGAGGAAGGTGGCTCCGTACGTCGACACGATCTTCTGATGCTGGCGGTACTCCAGTATCACCTTGCCGACGGGATGCTCCAGCGATGCCAGCACGGCTTTGGACGTGCTATCCACCTCAATGCCGAGGTGCAGCAGCGCGTCCCTCAACTGCCGATCGCTGTCGTAATTGATAACGCGCCCCGCGGTGAAGAGAACCTGCTCGCCGGTCTGCTCGATGTACGACTCGAACTGCTCGTCCAGCTTCCCGTGGAACTCGGTCGCTTTCGCCTGCGCCTCCTGCGCGATGCTCATCCAGCGTTCCTGGTCGATGGCCACGCCGGTCAGTTCGATGTCCGCGATCGCCGTCACCGCGAGGCATTCGAGCTTGACCGTGTGCTCCAGCCCGGCCTTGCGGACGAGAGGCATCTGCTTGTGGAGCACTTCGAGCGGGTAGATGACGTCGCGCCGGGCGTATTCCAACTGTGCCTTGGTGAATTCGCCCGTGTGGTTGATGAACGACTCTTGCTCTTCCTTGGAGACCTTCTTGCGCGTGTACCGCTCGACGACGGCGGCGAGGCCGTTGCCTCCTTCGGCGCGTCGGCCGTTGCGCAGCACCTGCTCGATGAGCATGGTGTCGACGACGTTCTCCATGCGGATGCCGGCACATGCCTTGAGCATCTTGTAGTCGAACTTTGCGTTGTGGAGCACCTTCACCTTGCGGCTTTCGAGGATCTCCCGCAACGGCTCGAGGGAGCAGTTCCGCGCGTCGATGACATACTGCTTATGCAGGTTGCCAAGCTGAACGAGGAGTAGTTCCGACTCGAACGGATCAAGGCCGGTAGTCTCGGTATCGACCCCGATGATCGGCATCGCCTCAATCTCGGGTACGATCTTCTCCACGTCGGCTGTCGATGTCAGATACATGTCGTCGATTCACCCTGTGATCGTGACGGACTCATGCGTTGGCAAGGCTGTGGGCATGTCCTACAAAACGTCGTCGCGGGTCGCCGAGATTCATCGTACCACGTGACGCATACCGAGAGGCAAGTGGTGTCGCAAACGGCGAGCCGCATCACGTGCCACGTTGGGATTCGCGGTATTCCTCAGCCGCGGCCAGTTGCCGCAGCCGCTTGATAACCTCGATTTCGATCTGCCGCACACGCTCTCGTGTCACCTGGAATTGCGTGCCGATTTCGCGCAACGTGTGCTCCTCGTGGCCCTCCAGTCCGAACCTGAGGAGCATCATGCGGCGCTCCTTCTCCGGGAGGACGTCGAGCATCCGGCTCACCTGCTCGGCCTGTATGATGCCGTCGAGGGGGTTGCGCGACCAGTCGTCGAGGTCCTGTATGAAGTCGCGCAACGCGGGGGCGCTCGGGGAGTCGTCCATCGGAAGTTCCAAGGAGAGCAACTCGGACGGGATGGCCATCAGTTGCTGTACCTCCTCGGGGGAGAGCTCCAGCTCGGCGCCGATTTCCTCGACGGTCGGCTCGCGTTCCAGGTTCTGGCTCAGCCGCGCGATCGCACGGTCCAGGCGGGACACCTTCGCGACCACGTACGTCGGCAGACGGATGACGCGCGCGTAGTTGTCGAGCGCGCGGAGCACGGCCTGGCGTATCCACCAGATGGCGTACGTGCTGAACTTGAAGCCCTTGGTGTGGTCGAACTTCTCGACGGCGCGCAGCAGGCCGATGTTGCCTTCCTGGATCAGGTCCGCCAGCGGGACGTTGTACGCGGCGTACTTCACCGCCACGCTGATGACGAGGCGCAGGTTGCATCGGATGAGCCGCTCACGCGCCGCCTCGTCCCCGGTCTGGATGGCTTTGGCGAGCTCTACCTCCTCCTCGCGCGTCAGCAGGCGCGTCTTCGTGACCGTTGCCATCCACATGCGTAGCGCGTCGACGCTGCCGACGGGTCTCGTCGGTGGGGCGGCTTTCGCCCGCGAACGCTGTACGGCGCCCTCGCCGCCATCGGTGGCGACGGCGGCCCCATCATCGGCGAGATGCGCTTCGGGTTTCTTCGGCATGTGCTTCGGCTACGGTTCGCCCGCGCCGTTCCCCGCCCGGTGGAGTCCAGACGCAACGGCTCCTTACGCGCAGAGTACGGGCACGGACGCAAGTTGGCAAGACGGGGCCGCTATCAGGGGCGCGGCCCCGACGAGGGCGGCGCCGGCAGTTCATATACTCGGCGCGAATGTCCGAGGCTGCACGGAGCGCTCGCCTACTCCTCGGCGAGGATCAAAACGTAGTCGCGCAGCGCGTGCATCTGCACAGACACATCTCCGTCTGCGTACATCGGGTAGAGCGCCTGGCCGCCGATTTCCCACGGGAACATAGGCATGCCGTTGCCTGGCCAGAAATCATCGGGGTTGGTGACCCACTCGGTGATCCACTCGGGCTTGAGCCGTTCGGCAGTCTTCAGCCAGGGAGCAAGATTCGCCGGCCCCGGCTCTGCCGCGGGGTGGCACGCGCCGGCAGAGCACTTCGCGTCGTTCTGGAACATGTTTTCGCCGATGGCGACGAGTTCTGGATCGGTTTCCGTGACGACCTCCTCGTACGGGTACGTCTCGCCGGCCAAGGCCATGAAGTAGGCGACGATATCGCCCGCCTCGGCGTCGGTCAGTTGGAAGTACGGCATGCGGCCCTGGTCTCGGTCGAAGAGATACTGACGCACGGGGTACGGACGCTTCAGGAACTCGAACAGCCACTCGGGGCGGAAGCGCTCTCCGGCGAACGTCAGCACCGGCCCGTGCTGCACTCGCGCGGTCCGGCCGCGGCCGGCATCGACGGGGTATCCGGCGCGCATATACGAGAACGTGTTCCCTACGCTGTCGAAGCCGACGTGTCCGGCCCCGTCCGTTCGGACGATTTCCTCGGCGTTGAGTTCCACCTGCTCGCCGTGCACGCCCGCGTCCGGGTCGCTGCCGTCGTACGACTTCTGGATCGTCACCGCACGGCCGTAAGCCGGGTCCACGACGCCCCACCCGTTGTTCGTGATGTCGTCCGGGGTGCCGGCGACGCCGTCCGGGCCGGGGTACGTGGGTAGCGTCTTCTCGTCGCGAGAGTGGCGACCGAACGCCCAGCCCTTGATTAGCCGGCCGTCGCCCGTGGCGAAAGACTCTTCGATGGCGTGGCATCCGGCGCAGTTGTAGCGGATCGTCAGGTTGCGGCCCCGTTCGATCTGCTGTTCACGCGTCGTGAGGTAGTCGCGGTACTCCTCGGGTATTTCGTTCGCGCCTCGGAAGCTCTTGAGCAGCACGAGCAGCGCCGCGGCCTCGTCGTCGGTAAGGTAGAAGTTGGGCATGTTCTGGGCCACGGCGTTTGCTTCCGTGGCGAACACGTTGGGCTCTTTGATCTTGTTGAACACCCAGTCGTGCCACGTGTGGTGGACCTCGGTGACCGACGCGTGCTCGCTCGGATCGAGGGTCACGCCGCCTGGGGCGATTTCGTCGGCTTCCTTGTAGAACATCCCAAGCCAGTCGTAGGGGTCCGCCGCCTCGTGATTGAGCGGTGCCCTGACCGTGATGGCGCCGTCGACGTGCTCTCCGATGACCTCGCCCCACTTGAGGTCTTCGATATCGCCGTAGTAGGCGATGCGGCGATGCGAGGCGAACCCGTAGTCGAGGAACTCGGGCGTCTTCGTCGCGAGGTCGGTGAGTTCCGGGCCGATCTGCTGGCCTACCCAGGCTTGACCGCCCACCAGACGCGTGCCGCCCGCTGCGTCGGGCATGTCCGCTTCGAGGAAGTGACAACCGACACACCCCTTGCCGGAGGGGCCGAACAGCCGTTCGCCCTCGGCGACCAGTGCGTCGCTTATCTCGAAGTCCCCGTCGAAGCGATTCCACGAGTCGTCATTAAGCGACATCAGGTAGTCGGTCACCGCGCGTATCTGCCGACGCTTTTCGCGTCCCTGCACGTTGTCGAACATGGCGGGCATGATCGTCTTGGGGTCGTAGGAGCGCGGGTTGTCGAGCCACTGCTCCAGGAACTTCCTGCTGACCTTCGACCCAACAGCGCTCAGGTCGGGCCCGAAGCTGTTGCCGCGTTTGGCGCCATCGGCCTCGGTAATCGCGTGGCAGGACAGACACCCGATGTTCATCACGAGCAACTCGCCCTCGCGAACGCTTTCGGGATCGAGCGGGGGATCGGTGTCCGCGATTGCGCGGAAGCCGCCATCGTCGGCTCCGGCGATGCCGGAACGGGCGTCGGGGCCGGTCCATCCCGTGGCCTCAAGGACAAACGCGGTGATCGCCCGCGCTTCGTCGTCGGAGAGGCGGTAGTTGGGCATGCGCGTCTCGGCGAGATACGACCGCGGGCTCTTGAGCCAGTTCACGAGCCACGCCTTGCCGGTGTCCTCGCTCAGTTTCCAGCCGAAGCCGCGTCCGCGTTCCCCGTCCGAAGCGCCGACGAGCGAGCCGAGTTTGTCGTCGTAGGAAAGCGACGGGCCGACCTGCCAGCGACGGTGTTCGATGTAGTCCACCGCCGGATCGTACGCGACACGGGAGTAGTCCGCGGCGAAGTGACACCCGTGGCAGCCGAGACGCTCGAACAGCCGCTTGCCCTTCGAGAGCGACGGAGCCAGGGCGAGCTCTAGAGTTTCGCTGTGGCACAACTGGCACTTCGTCTCGCCGAAGTCGCCCACCGGCTCGCCGTTGACGTTCGGGTGGAAGTTGGAGTGCTGCCGGTACTTCTGATCGGTCTCCTTGGTCGTCTCGTATCCGACGAGCTCGGCGGCGGGCAGGTGCAGATTCTCGGCCAGAGCGGAGATGTCGTCCTTCTGCTCCGCGAGTCCAGACCGCGCCGCGTCGATCGCGTGGCTGTCGGATCGCAGGCTCGTGAGCACGCCCTCTTTCCACCAGTGCGTGGGCGAGGCGGGGTTGTGCGGGTCTTCGCGGAAATCACAGCCGGCGTCTCGCCAAGTGAGCGCGCGGCCCTGTCCATCGTGGCAAGTCGTGCAGCCGTAGCTCTCGACCGGATGTGCGCCGAAGATTTCGGCCCGATGCGGATGGGTCCGGTAGAGCTTCGGATACGACTGGAACACCTGGATAATGGCGCCCTCTGCCAGGCGTCCCTGCGCGAACTCCTCGTCCCAGTGGATCGTCTGCCCGTCGAGTTCGTAGCCGTCCTCGGGGTAGAACTGGATCTCGTCGACGTAGATCACGACATCGTTCCAGATCAGGCCGGACTGCGACGGGCGGCTGAGCTGTATGCTGTTCGTATTGCCGACGGGGAGCTCGGTGATCGCGTTCCAACGTCCTGCGCGGCGCGGATGCGGCTCCGCCTTGCAGATGACACCCTCTTTTACGACCCTGAACGTGTCGTGAATCCACCATTCGTAACCGTCCTTCGTGGCCGCGATGTGGCACGACTGGCACCGGTCCATGTCGTTGAGCACAGGGCCGAGGCCGGTGAGTTGTACCTGCTTGATCTGCACGCGCCTGACCGTGCCGAAATTCGCGAGCATCTCGAGTGTGCTGTAGTCGACCAGGTCGAGTTCGTCGCGCGCGGCGGCAAGCTCGGCCGCGGTCTCCTTCACGCGGTCGGGGTATCCCTCGGTCGCTGCCACCTCACGGCGCGTCTCTTCCGCTCCCTTGACCTTCTGGAACTCCGCGAGCCAGCTCCGCATCTCCGATGTCGTCATGTCGAGAGCGTCGATGACCGCCGTGCGGGGATCGAGCACGGCGTCCTTGAACTGCACGGCGGCGCCGAACTGCCGCTCCTCGCTTTCGACGGCGTGGCGCTCAACGGAGTACTGGTAGTATTCCGCGTCCTTCAGGCTCTTCTGGACGCGGAGCTTGCCGTCTTCCTCGTTGTACATGTTCGTGAGGTCGGCGAGGGTGATCTCGTTCTCGAACTGCGCCCGGGTGAAGCTGCGCGCAGCGGGATCGGCGGACAGTAGCTCTACCGTGCCGTCGGGGTTCCGCTTGAAGTCCACGCTGCCCCACTTGCGGCTGAACGCGGCGACGTCACCGTACGTCTCGGCGAGGAACCCACGCGCAAGGGCGTCGATCTCGGCGGTGGCGATAGAGGAATCGGCGTTTACGATCGCGTCGGTGTCGCCGGGATCGAAGTCCAACGCGCGCAACTGCGTCTCGAGGTCGGCCACCGTCGAGCGCACGCGTGTCCGCTCGAGGGCATAGAAGTCACGCTGGTACTTCTTATAGGGCCTGCGGGTCTCGAATTCGTTGAATAGGACCCACCACGCGACGACAAGAGAAAGGATACCTAGGACGAAGAACAGACCCGAGAACGACTTATTCTCAACCGGAACTTCGTCCGGGCGATAGCGAAGCAAAACTCGACCCCCAACGATTCCTATCTCTGACCCACATTACGACACGTGTCGGCCGCTCGGGGAAACGACGACGAGGCTTGTGACAAGCCGATCTAACCATACAGGGTATCCGTGTGCCGGGCAATGCCGGCGGCGCGAATCGAGGCCTGCGCGAGGCGGCGCGCAGCGCCCTGCCCGCAGAGCTTTCGGCCCGATGGAGATCGCGTGACGGTGGACGTGTGGTGGCTATGTAGCCGGCAGGACAACCAGGCAGCCTTCATGAGTTCACAGCGACAGGTGCATTCTCTCCGACGCTGCCGTCAACCGCTCCACAGGGACCGCGCCTCACCACTCGCCGACCACTCTTGGATCAACGAACCTATGCAGAACCTGTAGTGATCGTTGCCAACCACTGACGCATTACCGCCGCAACCCCAGACCTTGCCACGCCTCCGGCATCTCGCCACCGACCTGGCTCTGGATGAGTTCGTAATCCATAGCCAGACCGAACGTAACTACTCAGCCACAGGAGCGGCAGGGATGAAGGGGTTCCCGAGCAAGGCATCTTGAATGGCGTCGAGGACGGCGTGTCCCTGTTTC
>NYZG01000228.1 GCA_002687025.1 Candidatus Poribacteria bacterium | reverse complement strand
GGTCCATCAGCACGAGGGTGAGGGTTACACGCTCGAAACCGAGGACGGACAGGAAGAGACGCGTCCGTATGAGGAGTTGGGGTCGTCGGTGACGTTGACCCATGACGAAATCAGGACGCTCTCATTGCAGGCCATCCTCGAGCGGCTTCTGACAATGGGCGAGGAGCTCGCGCACGACACCGAGGAACTGGCACACGCACGCATCGGCGAATGGACGGAAGCCGCAGGAACGGCAGTGAGCAATGAGGGTAGGCCACTGAGTGCTGAGGCACTGCTCGCGATGCTCGAAGAGGTACAGATTGAGTTCGACGAGACGGGCGACTTCAGTGAGGGTACGGTGTTCGTGCTGCCACCTGACTTGATGTCCGCCCTTCCTGCCGAGCTTGAGCGGATGGACACCGAACCTGACCTGAAGGCGCAATGGCTGGATCTAAAGCGGCGGAAGTACGAGGAATGGCGTGATCGAGAGAGTCATAGATCACTGGTTGACTGAGACTGACGAGCGGGGATTCCAGATCCCCTTCTGTCAGCTCCTGACGCTTCGCGGCTACCGCGTCGTCCATGTCTCAAAGCACGGGCCGCAGGAGCAGGGGAAGGACATCATTGCGTTCGACCCGAAGGGTGAGCCGTGTGCCTACCAGCTGAAGGTGGGTGACATCGGTCTGGGCAGATGGCGAAGCGAGGTATGGCCCGAGGTGGAGGAGTTGCTGGACATCCCCATCGAGCACCCGAGTGTAGTCGCCGGGGCCGAGCACCATTCCTTTCTTGTAACGACAGGCGGCCTGTCGGATCCGGTTCGGAGGAGTATCACGGGGCGCAATAGGAGGCGGGAGGACAGCGGAAGACGCCCAGTTCACACCATCGTGGGTGGGCAGCTGCTGAAAGACTTCGTTGAGGCTAGTCAGGATTTCCTGCCGCGGTACCTCCCCGATATGCGGACATTCCTAGAGCTGATGACCCAGGACGGGCGCGAGCCACTACCGAAGGAGCAGGTTTCAGAGTTCCTGGCGGCAGTTGCGCCAGTGGAAGGGGATCCGAAGCGTCGACGACTGCGCCGCGCGTCCAGCGTTTTGCTGATCCTCACCGGCTATATCCTAGGGCCGTTCCGGCAAGAGCGGAACCATTGGGCAGTGGCTGACGGCCGGGCAATGGCCCTGTTTCACCTGCTCGCCCTCGCGACCAGACACGACGCGGTAAGGGACATCCAGCCTGCGGTCGACCTGGCGCGCGAGGCTGTGGCTGCCGCACTTGCTGAGCTCGAGGAGGACGCACTGGCGGCCGAAGACATTCTCTGCCCCGACTCCGTCTTCGACGGCCAGGTCTACGGCGCGCGCGCCACAATACTCGCGGGCTACATGAGCGCGCATCGTCTGTCGCTGCTCCTCGCCGGCAGTGACGAGTGGCGTAGTGAGGACGTCTGCGAATTCCTAGCGGCGCACCGGAACTCCATCAGGCTGGTGGGAGAGGGCTCTCTGCCGCTGCTTCTGTGCGTCTTCTGGTACCTTACGGCGGCTGGATGTGCTCCCGCCGCACGCGACCTGCTCGCGGCCCTGACGGAGGCCGTGGCTCGGGCCAGCGGCAGCGAGAACACCGCGCCGCCGACGCCGTATTACGACATCGAGACGGTCCTACGGCGGGAGGTGCAAGTGCTTCGTGAGCCGATCACCGAGTCGTTCTTCCGACAGTCCCATGTCCTAGAAAGTCTGGTAATCTTGTCAGCGCGTTACGGCCTGCGCGAGGCCCTGGAGGGGTGCTGGAGCGCCATCACCTACATCCATCTCAAGGAGTTCGCGCCAGCAGATGAGTGGGAGACCTACCTCTATCGCGCGCAGCGTGGAGAACTGCGCACGAGGCTCGTGCAGGAGACGCAGAGCTGGCAGGCGCTGGAGCTCGAGGCGTCCACCACGGCGCAGGAGGAGATCCCGCGATGGCTTGGACAGCACCCGTGCGTGCTAATGTGGCTGATGGTCGTCTTCCCGCACAGGCTACGGCCCTCCTCGGTGAAGGCACTGGACGACGCGCTTTGCAGGGCCATGGGCTGAGCCACGCGCCGATCAACGCGCGATCCAGCCTTCGTGGGCGATGTACGGTGCTGGCCCTACAGCGGCGCGACCGGCGCTGCGGGCGCGACGCCGAACCCGATTGGTGGCTGTTAGCGGTCACTGGAGATGGACACATGAGTCGGTTCGACTTGAGCGGCGAGATCGCGGTCGTTATCGGTGGCACGGGAGTCCTGGGTGGGCACATCGCCGTCGGCTTCGGCGAGGCGGGAGCCGATGTCGTCGTGATGGGCCGCCGCGCGGAGGCGGGCGCGGAGCGCGTGGCTGAGATTGAGGCCGTCGGCGGCAAGGCCACCTACGTCCGCTGCGACGCAGCCGATCCCGCCAGCGTCGCCGAGGCCCACGCCGAGACGCGCGACCGAGTGGGCGAGGTGTCCGTCCTGCTCAACGCGGCGGGCGGCAACAGCCCCAGCGTCACCGTCACGGATGACCACCCCTTCGAGGCCATCTACCTGGACGCGTGGCACGACAACTTCGCGCTGAATTTCGACGCCGGCATCCTCCACCCGTGTCGCGAGTTCGGCCCCGCGATGGTCGCCAACGGCCGCGGCAGCATCATCAACATCGCGTCGGTCACATCGCATCTCCCGTTGTCCCGCGTGGTGACGTACTCCGCGGCAAAGGCGGCGGTGTTGAGCCTGTCCCGCTTCCTGGCGCGCGAGTGGGCGGACAAGGGCGTCCGCGTCAACACGCTGACCCCCGGCTTCTTCCCGGCGGAGCAGAACATGCAGTTCCTCTTCAACGAGGACGGCTCCCCAACCGACCGCACGAAGAGCATCCTCGGCCACCTGCCGATGGACCGTCTTGGCAAGCCGGAGGAACTCGTCGGCGCGGCGATCTTCCTCGCCGCCGAGAAGGCGAGCTCGTACGTCACCGGGTCGGATATCGTAGTCGACGGCGGGTTCCTCGCCATGACCATATAGGACCACCCGCCATGCGCCGTCCCAACATCCTCATCCTCTACACCGACCAGCAACGGTGGGACGCCCTCGGCGCGAACGGGAACGACGAGATCCACACGCCGAATCTCGACCGGCTCGCCGCCGAGGGCGTCAACTTCGACCACTACTTCGTGCAGAACCCCGTCTGCATGCCGAGCCGGGTCAGCTTCCTGACCGGGCAGTACCCGTCGACGTTGCGACTGACGCACATGGGCGTCCCAGTGCCGGAGGACACCGTCACGCTACCGGCGATGCTCGCGAACTACGGCTACGACCGCGCGAACATCGGCAAGCTGCACTTCCTGCCGCACGCGAATCGTGAGCATCGTGACACGCACCCCGCGTACGGCTTCAACCACCTCGAGATATCCGACGAGCCCGGATGCTACGCGGACGCCTACCGCGCCTGGGTCCGCCGCGTCGCGCCCGAGGAGCTCGACAACGTCAGCCTCGGCCTCCCACCCGCGACCGAGACGTGGCATCGCATGATGAACGTTCGCGACGGCATCGAGCACCCCGAAGAGCGCTTCCCCAAGGAGGCGGTACCGTTCCGCGGCCGCAGCGACGTGTCCCACACGGCGTTCGTCGCCACGCAGACGATCGAGTACGTCGAGCAGCATCAGGACCGGCCGTTCCTGTGCATCTCCGGCTTCTACTCGCCTCATTCCCCGTGGGTGGCGCCGCAGGAGTTCCTCGACCTGTACGACCCCGAGACGCTGAGCGTCCCAGATTTCCCACCGGAGCTCGACGCGCGCCGATCCCCCGACAGCTACTCGGACGACGAACTCCGCCGAGCCCGTCACGGCTACTACGCCATGGTCAGTGAGGTCGACCACCACGTCGGCCGCATCCTCGACCGCCTCGACGATCTCGGCATCGCGGACAACACGATCGTCGTCTTCACGTCCGACCACGGCGAATGGCTCGGAGAGCATCTGAAGTACGGCAAGGGCTATCCCGGCCACGACTGCGTGAGCCGCGTGCCGCTCATCGTCCGCTGGCCGGGTGGCGAGCTGGAGTCAGGACGCGTCGTGTCCGAGTTGGTGGAAGGTGTGGACGTCGTGCCGACGCTCCTCGAGTGCGCCGGTATCCCCGTCCCGCCGCACGTGCAGGGCGGGTCTCTGGCGCCGACGCTGCGAGGCGAGGACGCCCCGGCCAAGGAATGCGCCCTGATGGAGATGCACGGGTGGAAGACGCTTCGCACGCGGGACCATCGCTACGTCCTGCGCGCGTCCGGCGAGGAGATGCTCTTCGACCTGCGCGTCGACCCGATGGCATACCGAGACCTGTCCGACGACCCGGCCTCGGCGGACACGCTGGCGGATTGTCGGCTACAACTCGCGCGACGCGTCATCGAGATCGAGAGCCCCCTGCCCAGAAGTTGGCAGTACTGACCGCGAGATGCCGAGGAGACACGGTATGTCCAACCGCGTTCTGAGAGTGATCCACGTCGGGACCGGCGGCCGAGGCCGTTGGCCGTTGGATGTCGTCGCAACCGACCCCACCTACGAGTCCGTGGCCCTGGTCGACGTGAACGAACAGTTCCTCGCCACCGCGCGGGAGTTGACGGGCTTGGGCGAGAGCGTCTGCTTCGGCGACCTCGCCGAGGCTGCCCGGACGGTCGAGGCCGATCTCATCATCGCCTGCACGCCCACGGCGACGCACGCGCAGTGCGCGCGCATCGCCTTCGAGGCGGGGTTGAGCGTCCTGGTCGAGAAGGGCATGACACTCGAGTGGCAGTTGGCGCGCGACCTCGTCGCCGAGGCCGAACAGGCCGACGTGAAGTTCTGCGTCTCGCAGAACTACCGCTACTTCCCCGTCGAGCAGACGGTGAAATCCGTCCTTGGCACGGAGAAGTACGGCGATCCGTTCTTCCTGGACCTGATCCATCACCGCCACCGCCCGAACCCGCGCACGCTCGACTACAAGAACGCCATGATCTGGGACATGAGCTGCCACCATTACGACAACCTCGTCTTCTGGTTCGGCCCCGCGAAGTCCGTGGTCGCGCGCACGTTCGGCGCGCCGTGGAGCCTGTACGCGCCCCACGATGCCAACGCCAGCGCCATCATCACCTTCGAGAGCGGCGTGAACTGCACGTACAGCATGTCCCATGTCGGCCAGAACAACCGGCACTTGACGTGGATCCACACAACCACGGGCAACCTGCGGTGCCACGATGTCGCCGGGCTCGAGTTTCGGCCCGTCAACTCGCGCGAGGCCGAGTCGGTGGACGTCGTCACCGTGCCCCGCGCCGAACAGGCAATCGTGACCGACGTGCACGCGTACATCACCGAGGGCGTCGAGCCGGGCATCTCCGGGCGTAACAACCTCCACACACTGGCTCTGTGCGAGGCAACCGCCCTGTCGCATGAACGGAACGCCGCAGTAGATGTGGCTGATCTCATGGCGTGATGTCCTGGGCTCGTGGGCAACGGGGCTCTCGTCCGTACCGAGGGCACGCCGCCACGTCCACCTCGTCGTGCTGGTAGCCGCCGGCGCTGTTTGTGCGCTCGCGCGCACGGGCCTGACCGTCTTGCCGGCCGCTGGTGGCCCGGTTACACTTTCCGCCACGATGGAGACTGCGGCATGACAGGCGTTTCCGCTCTGGCACACCCGCCGCGAGCGCGACCCTCCCACGTATTCCGCTGGCGACGTTGGTCACACATGCTGACCGCGGCCCCGCGATCCGTCTCCCGCTGACGACCACCGACGAAAGAGCAGACCTGGGCCGCGGCGGCTACGGCCTCTGCGCCAGTTCGCGGCTACCTTGCAGGTCGGCAGATTCCTGAATCCCCGTCGTCGTCGGTTCGCGTAGGTTAGTAGGAAGGGTCGATGGATGAGTGATCGGAAGCGCATCCTTACCGGGGACCGCCCCACGGGTAAGATGCACCTGGGACATTACGTCGGGTCGCTGCAGAATCGAGTGCGGCTACAGGACGAGTACGACTGCTACTTCCTGGTCGCCGACCTCCACATGCTCACGACGCGCCCGCAGAAAGAGCACATCGACGCCCTACGCGTGAACATCCGCGAAATGGTCCTGGACTACCTCGCCGTCGGTATCGACCCAGAGCGATCGACGATCTACCTCCAGTCCGCCGTGCACGCCGTATATGAGATAAACCTGTTCTTCGAGATGCTCGTGACGCTACCCCGACTCACGCGGCTCCCGAGCATCAAGGACATGGCCCGGGCCGCCGGCATCGACGAGGAGTCCGTACCGTTCGGCCTGATCGGCTATCCGGTGCTGCAGGCGGCGGATATCCTCATGCCCAGGTCTGCCCTGGTGCCGGTCGGCCAGGACAACAAAGCCCACGTCGAGATCACACGCGAAATCGCCAGGCGCTTCAACGCGTATTACGGAGAGGTGTTCCCGGTACCCGAGGCCATGATCGGCGACGTGCCGACCCTGATCGGCACCGACGGGCAGGCGAAGATGAGCAAAAGCCTCGACAACTGCATCTTCCTGTCCGACGACCCGAGAGTCGTCGAAAAGACGGTGCGCGGCATGTTCACAGACCCGAACCGCACAAGGGCCGACATCCCGGGGCGCGTCGAGGGGAACCCGGTGTTCATCTACCACGACGCGTTCAACCCGAATACCGACGAGGTCGACGACCTGAAGGAGCGCTACCTCAAGGGCGCGGTAGGGGATGTCGAGGTCAAGACGAAGTTGGCCGCGGCCCTGAACGCCTTCCTCGACCCGATCCGCCAACGGCGCGCGGATTACGACAGCCGACCGGGGTACGTCGAGCAGGTAATCTACGAAGGCACGTTGCGCACGCAGGAGATCGCCAACGACACCGTGTCGGAGATGAAGAAGGCGATGGGCCTGACCGGCGTATGGAACCGCATCTCTCGGAAGGCGAGGGATCGCATGCGCAAGGCGGAAGCCGCCGGATGAAGCCGCCGCAGGGGACCAGGGAGCGTCCACGTTGATGGCCGTAGAGACGTCACAGCTCGAACTGGACCTGGGGCCGCAATTCCAGGGCCCGCTGGACCTGCTGCTGCATCTCATCCAGCGCAATGAGATGGACATCCACGATGTCCGCATCGCCGAGATCACCGGCCAGTACCTCTCCTACCTCGATCTGATGGAGATGCTGGACCTGGACGTAGCGTCCGAATACCTGGTGATGGCGTCCACGCTCGTTTACCTGAAATCGCAGAGCATGCTGCCCGCCGCGAGGGCCGCGGCCGCCTCCGGCCACCCCGATGAAGTGCGCGAGGAACTGGTCCGTCAACTCCTCGAATACAAGCGCTTCAAGGAAGCCGCGACGTTCCTGGACGAGTGCGAGGCGGCACGCGCAGAAGTCTACACCCGGCCGCCCGACGACGAATTCGCCGCGAACGTCGAGCATGAATACCACATACGCGCCACGCTGTTCGACCTGATGGCCGCGTTCCAGACGGTGATCGCCCAGCACGACGAATTCGTCCCGGACTTCCCCGACGAAATCGAGGACGATCCCATCACCGTCGAGCAGAAGATCGGCGAGCTCGTGATGCGCCTGGAAATCGAGAAGCAGATGGAGTTCAGCGCGCTCTTCCTGAGCTTTCAGAGCAGGCTCGAGCTCGTATGCACCTTTCTCGCAATACTAGAACTCGCGCGTATGCAGCAGATACTCGCCACCCAGGCGGCCCGACTCGGCCCCATCATGATTGACCTCAACCCAGATCGCCCCGACATCTCGACCTTCCAGTGGACACAATTCGATGGACCCAGTGACGCTTAAGCGGACCATTGAGGCGTTGCTCTTCGCCGCCGGCGCGCCGGTAACGCTGCCGCAGATCGTCGAGGTCGTGGACGACCTCGACACCCGCACGGCGCGACGTCTGCTGACCGAGTTGCAGGAGGAGTACGACGCCGACGCCCGAGGCTTCAAACTCGTCGAGGTGCAGAAGGGCTACCAACTGGCCACGCGTCAGGACTACTCGGAGAGCGTGCAGAAGCTGTTCACGAAGGAGATCGCGTCACGGCTTTCGCCTGCGGCGCTCGAAGCGCTGGCCATCGTGGCGTACCACCAACCCGTGACCCGCGCCGAGGTCGAGGACATCCGCGGCGTCAACAGCGACAGTGTCCTGAATTCCCTGATCGAGCGAAAGCTTGTGACAATATCGGGCCGCCGAGACGTTCCCGGCCGGCCCCTGCTCTACGCGACGACCGATCGCTTCCTGGAGCATTTCGGCCTACGCGATGTGGCCGACTTGCCGTCGCTGGACGAACTCGGTGAGATGTTCGCCCGTCCCACCGCGCTGGCTGCGGACGACGTGCATGCGGCTTGATAAGTTCCTGGCCAACGCGGGCGTAGCTTCCCGCCGCGCCGCCAAAGCGATCATCCACGATGGGCGCGTCACGGTGAACGGCGATATCGCCGACGAGCCCGGCATCGCCGTCAACGAGCATGGCGACGACATACGGGTCGACGATGAACCCGCCGCGCTCCCGGACGCGTACCGGTACGTCGTCATGAACAAGCCTCGTGGCTACCTATGCACTGCGCATGACCCAGGCGGGCGGAAGACCGTCTTCGACTTGCTCGAGGGCTCCCCGGAACGCCTCTTCACCGTTGGCCGTCTGGACCGCGATGCCGACGGTCTCCTCCTCCTGACGAACGACGGCGCACTCGCCCATCGACTGACCCATCCCACGTACGGCGTGCAGAAGATATACATCGTCGGCACGCGCGAGCGGGCCACCGAACGCAAGATAGGGCTGCTCCGCGCCGGCGTCGAGGTCGAGGGCCGTCACGTGACTCCAGACGCCGCGGACATCCTCGCTACCGACCGGGACGGTTCGCGCCTACGTATCGTGATTCACGACGGGCGCAAGCACCAGGTGAAGCTGATGTGCCTCGCCGCCGGGTTGCCGGTGTCGCGCCTGCAGCGGGTGCGCTACGGCCCCTTGGAGCTGAGCGACCTGCCTCGAGGCCAGCATCGCGACCTGCTGGACGACGAGGTGCGAGCGCTCGAGGACGCCGTAGGCCTCGACGCGGACGCGCGCGCGTCGGTCGGGGAATCCGCATGAGCGCAACCACGCCCCCGCTCCGGGCCATCCTGTTCGACATGGACGGACTGCTCGCCGACACCGAGCCGCTGCAGAAGCAGGCGTTCGAGGTGGTGTGCCGCAGGCATGCCGGTCCCGGTGCGCGCATCACGGAGGAGATGCACGCCGGGTTTGTGGGCAAGTCGGACGTGGAGAATGCGCGCGAGTTGATCGACGCGTTCAGCGTCGCCGTCAGCGCGGAGGAGCTCGTGGCTGAGCGGGAGGACGCGTATGTAGAGGTCCTCCGGTCCACGCGAGTGCCTCCGATGGACGGCGTGCAGGGCCTGATCGAGGCGGGCCTCGCGGCAGGACTGAGGCTAGCCGTTGCGTCGAGTTCCATCCGTCGCTTTGTGGACGTGTCACTCGCGCGCATGTTTGCGGCGATGGGGCGCCAGGAGCTGGACGCAGGCGTGTTCAGCACGATCGTCTGCGGAGACGACCCTGAAATCGCCGCGCGCAAGCCGGCCCCTGACATCTACCTTCGCGCCGCGGAACGTGTCGGCCTGCCCCCGGCGGAGTGCATGGCGCTGGAGGACTCCGGTTCCGGCGTGTCCAGCGCGCTTGCTGCGGGCATCTCGCGCACCATCGCGGTCCCAAACACATACACGCATGGGCACGACTTCACGGGCGCCTACGCGGTCCTCGCTTCCGTCGCGGACGTACGCGGTCTCGACTTCTTCCCCCTCACCTCAGCCTAATGCGCTCGTCGGCGCCGTCCGTTGCCGCCCGCTCCCCGACGTGGCGCCGCTTAGTCGACTACGACTCCCCGCAGCAAGTCGATAGACTCCTCGCCGTGTGCCTTCAGCGCTCGCGCCAACGCCGCCGCGTGCGCCCGTCGCTCCCGCGTGTCGAGGACGACGATCCGTCCCCACGGATGGTGCATGACTCGGCAATCGGCCCATGGCGAGAACGTCTCGTCGGCGATGTCGTCTGGTATACCAAACACGAGGTTCGGAGCGGCGTCCATGCGCTCTCGAATCCCCTCCGGCGTGCTCGGCGGGTCGTCTGTCAGCGCGTGTCCCCAGAACATGCGATAGAACGCGTCGCCGTCCTTCGCCGTGTCCTCGAAGCGTGTCGCCACAGTCTCCAGCGTGTCTCCGTCCTCGGTGGCGAACTCCCGCGACACCTCGCGCAGGAACCGTGCCGCGTCGAGATGTCGGTATTTGCGGACGACGAACTGCTCGTCGAGCCGCCAGATCATCCCTCCCGTGATCGCTTCGGCGTTCAGCACGTCACGTCTGAGCGCGTCGTACGCCGCCGCCCCGAGTGGCTGCTCCATCTCGGGCAGCGGCAGGTTCCCGGCCCATCTCGCCCAATCGCCCTCTTCCCAGTAGTCGCCGAAGGGGAACGCTGGCCGCTCCCACAGGGAGACCGCCCGGCGCAACGCGTCCCGGGCCAGACTCCCGCGGTCGAGCTCCGGCGTGTCTGCGATCCGCGACACGACCCCAAGTGGATTCCTCGCCCAGAACGTCTCGCCAGGCACGGCTCCCGACCAGCCAGCCGGGATCGCCACTTCGCCGTATCCCGGCTCTGAGAACAGCCGATCCACCCCTTGCACTAGGAAGACCCCATTATCGAGGTCATAGCCGGCGATGATCTGGAAGAAGTGCGTGCGCGTATCGAGCGAGTGGGTCAGCAGGGGATGTCCCGCGTCGATCTCGCGCGTCACGAGCGCCTTCACCTCGTCCATGGGCCGATCTGTGACCCACTCGACGGCGTACCCGAGCGGCCCGGCGGCTGCCCCGAATACGTCCATCGGCCAGTGGTCCCGCTGCTGCTCATCGACCGGGGCGTCGAGGTACGTGAACACAAACGCGTCCCCGGAGATGCCCGCCAGGAACGCCTCCGACGCGTCGCATCCGAGAGGCTGAAGTGCCGCGTGCAGGAACGCGAGCGTCTTCCCCGCCCACGCCTCCGACGACGAGACGACCGGGATGCCGTCGATCCGGTTCCGCGTGTGGGCGCTCTCCTGAGCGTGAAGGTGGGACCCGAGACAGAACAGCCCGACCCAGAGCGCGTGCGCGCGCGACATGGGGATCTCCGATGCGTGGTTGGGGAACGGGTCGCCCCGGGCTCGCCCGCGGTTGGGGCGCCGTCCCGTTCGGTCGTGCAGACACAGACCGCGCCTTCCGATTGCCGTGGGGTACGCGGCCGCGGGCCGAATGTGGGTCGGCGCGGCTGGCGCGTCAAGGGCCGGACTCGCGCTGACAACGCACACTCGGGCGTGTGATGCCTCGCCGACAACGGCGAGCGCGCTCTCTCACCTGGTCGACCGGCTGGCCGTGCCCTTCCCACGGCCCTGAGCGGACCGTATCATGCTTGGGCTGACGCTCTGACGCCTCCACGAAGTCCCGCGCATGCCTGAGAGACAGCATCGAGAACGGCGCCATGGCGGCTCGAGCCGCACGACCCGCGTGCGCGCCCGGAGCAGCCGATGACCACCGTGTCCATCGCCCGTTGTGCGGACTACGACCGAGCGACCGTGGGCCGTGCGTGGGACGCGCTCCTCGAGCCCCTTGGTGGGTTGGCGTCGCACGTCCGGCGCGGCGACACGGTCCTTCTCAAGCCCAACCTCGTCACGCACGCCGATGTCGAGTCGGCCACGACCACGCACCCATCGCTGGTGGGCGAAGCGCTCTGCAGGGTGCGCGATCTGGGGGCCCGGCCGGTCGTGGGAGACAGTCCCGCCTTCGGCGCCGCCGAGGCCGTCGCTGAGTCGGCGGGCATCGGAGCCGTCGCGCGCCATTTCAACGCGCCGATCGTCGATTTCCGCGACAGAGTCGTCAGCGTTCCCGCCGACGGCGCGTCCGTGAAACGGTTCCGCATGTCGGCCGACGTGCTGGAGGCCGACGTGGTCCTCAATCTGCCGAAGCTCAAGGCGCACCGGCAGATGCTCCTGACGGCAGGCGTGAAGAACCTCTACGGCTGCGTGCCCGGGAAGAAAAAGGCGGTCTACCACCTCACGCACGGCGACGACCGGTCGCTGTTCGCGGGCATGATTCTCGAATACGTCCGCGAGATACGCCCCACGCTGACAGTCGTCGATGGCATCATCGCGATGGCGCGGACGGGCCCCCGCTTCGGCGACCCGTACCCACTCGGCCTGCTCGTAGCGAGTGTCGATCCCGTCGCCGTGGACCGCGTGCTGTGCGACGTGCTCGCGATCCCCGCCGACGATCTGCCCTTCATACCTGCGGCGCGCAAGCTGGGCGTCGGCGAGACGGACATAGCGAACATCGTCGTCGAGGGCGTCTCGGTCGAGGACGCGCGCGTCGCGGACTTCGCCTTGCCGACGCTCATCCCCGCGACCTTCTCGCCGCTCCGCCTGGTGAGGAGCGTGGTGAAGGACCTGTGGTCGCGGAGGACGGCGGCATCGCTCTGAGCCCTTCGGGCATCTGTGGAAAGGGATCGCGTTGCCTACGCCGCTATACGTGATCGACGCGTTTGCGTCCGAGCCGTTCGCGGGGAACCCGG
>NYZG01000227.1 GCA_002687025.1 Candidatus Poribacteria bacterium | reverse complement strand
TTGCCCCTCGTCAACGGCAAGCTGGGGACGGCGTCGGGTCGGGAGTCCTCGCCTTCGTCTCGGAATGACCCTTGCTGACGTTGGTTTCGGCTCGCGGGCGGGGATTGACGGAGTGTCCCTGTGCTTCATCAGATGGTCCTGGCGGGTCACGAGCCCGAATTGCCACTCGGGCGGCCGCCGTGCCATACTGCGTGTCGTGGCGCGGCGAGTCGCGCCGACCTAGTGTCACCTACTGCGTACATGGAGCAGCGCGCATGGCGAAGGTAGCGGTAACCCACAAGTACAGCGCCACGGCCGATGACGTGTGGGCGCTCGTAGGCGGCTTTCACACGTTGCCCAGCTGGCACCCGGCGGCCGTCAAGAGCACGGACCAGTCGGACGGGAACGACATCGTGCGCGACCTTGAATTGCCGGACGGCGGGCACGTCATCGAGCGCCTTGAGGAGTTCAGCAACTCCGGCCGGTCGTACACGTACTCCATCATCGGTGGGGTGATGCCGGTCGAACAGTACGTCGCGACGCTGAGCGTCATTGAGGATGACAACGGCGCCGGCGCCATCGCGCACTGGACCGCGGACTTCGTCGTCGTGGGCGCCGGTGAGCAGGAGACGGTGGATCTCGTCGCCAACGGCGTCTTCCTGACCGGGCTCGCGGCCGCGGCCGACAAGCTGTAGCGTAGAGCCCGCGTGAAGTACAGCGAGGTCTTCCACTCGATCCAGGGCGAGGGGAAGCTCGTGGGGACACCCAGCGTCTTCGTCCGCACGAGCTTCTGCAACCTACGTTGCGCATGGTGCGACACGCCGTACACGAGCTGGGAGCCCGAGGATCGAGACATCTCCGTCGACGAGCTCTTGGGCGCGGTGGCGAACTTCGGCTGTCGACACGTCGTGATAACGGGCGGCGAGCCGTTCATACAGGAGCGAGAGTTGGCCGAGCTGTGTGCGCGGCTGCGAGAAGGCGGCAAGCACGTCACCGTCGAGACGAACGCGACCGTCTTTGCGCCCGTTGCGGCGGACCTGATCTCGATGAGCCCGAAGCTTCGCAACTCCACGCCGGTAGGGGACACGTGGGAAGCGCGGCACGAGGACAGGCGCATCGCTCCCGATGTGATCCGCGCCTTTCTGGCCGCGTACGAATGCCAGGTGAAGTTCGTCCTGGATGCGCCGGACGACATCGACGAGGTGCATGAGTTGCGGGGCCGCGTGCCGATCGCAGCGGAGGACATCATCCTGATGCCACAGGGACTCACCGCGGACGAGACGCAGCGGCGCATGGCGTGGCTCTCCGAGGCGTGCACGCGCCACGGGTATCGCCTGTCGCCGCGGATGCACGTGGACATCTGGGGCGCGAAGCGGGGTGTCTAGATGAACGGCAAGCCGGCGGTCGTCCTCCTCAGCGGCGGGTTGGATTCGGCCACCGTCGCGGCGATTGCTCGAGCAGACGGCCACGCCGTGTATGCCCTGAGCTTCGAGTACGGACAGCGTCACCGTCACGAGCTCGAGGCCGCCTCCAGGGTCGCCACTGCCCTCGACGTTGCGGAGCACCGCACCGCGGTGATCGACCTTCGGGTGTTCGGCGCGTCGGCCCTTACCGCGGACCTCGACGTGCCTAAGCATCGCTCGGCCGACGAGATCGCCGACGGCATACCGGTCACGTACGTGCCGGCGCGCAACACGATCTTCCTTTCCTTCGCCCTCGGTTACGCGGAGGTCGTCTCTGCGGCGGACATCTTCATCGGCGTCAACGCGCTGGATTACTCGGGGTACCCCGACTGCCGCCCGGAGTACGTCGCCGCGTACGAGCGCATGGCCAACCTGGCGACGAAAGCGGCCGTCGAAGGCGACGCGCACGTCACGATCCGCGCGCCCCTCATCGACATGACGAAGGCGGAGATAATCCGTCTGGGACATGGTCTGGGCGTGGATTTCTCAATGACCCGCTCGTGCTACGACCCGTCCTCGGACGGCGCGGCGTGCGGCGGCTGCGACTCCTGCCTGCTGCGCGCGAGAGGATTCGCCGAGGCCGGCATCGCCGACCCGACCGTGTACGCACATCCTACGAGGCCGGTGGAGACCTTCCCGTGACGGTGACGGCCCCAGAACAGGAGACGCGTCAGGCGACGCCGTGCGCGTTCGTGATCTTCGGGGTCGCCGGCGATCTTGCACGGCGGAAGCTCCTGCCTTCGCTGTACGAGCTCTGGGTCGAGGGACGCCTGCACGAGGAGACCGCGATAGTAGGCGTCGCCCGACGTGATTACGACGACGCGAAGTTCCGCCAAGAGGTCGCCGCGGCCCTGGAGGAGTTCCACGTCCCCGGTTGCACGCAGACGGCTGAGTGGCGCTCGTTCCAGCGCACGCTCCACTTTGCCGGGTTCGACCTGGAAGACACCGACGGATACCGTCGGCTATACCAGCGGCTGTCGGAACTCAGCGACGATACGCGCGTGGAGCGCCAGGCGGTCTTCTATCTCTCCGTCCCGCCCGAGGTGTTTCCAGACGTGGTCGACCACCTGGACGAAGCCGGTCTGACCAGACGGCACGCGACGAAGGACGGAACGTGGCCCCGCATCGTCGTCGAGAAGCCGTTCGGGCGGGATCTGGTCTCATCTCGGTCCCTGAACGACCGTCTGCTCGCCTCCTTCGACGAGGAATGCATCTACCGCATCGACCATTACCTCGGTAAGGAGACCGTGCAGAATCTGCTCGTATTCCGGTTCGGCAACACGATCTTCGAGTCCATCTGGCATCGCGGGTCGGTGGACCACGTGCAGATTACCGTGGCGGAGACGCTGGGAGTAGAGAACCGTGGCCGCACCTACGAGCAGATGGGCGCCTTGCGCGACATCCTACAGAACCACATCATGCAGCTCATCGCGACCGTCGCGATGGAGCCGCCGAGCGCCTTCGACGGCCGCCACGTGCGCAACGAGCGCATTAAGGTCATCGAGGCGCTGCGGCCGATCACGGAAGCCGAGGTGGCGGGGGATTTCGTCCGCGCTCAATACATCGAGAACGTCGTCGACGGCGAACCGGTGAAGGGATACCGCCAGGAGGAGAACGTCGCGCCGAATTCTGCGACCGAGACGTTCGTCGCCGGGAAGTTCCACGTGGACACGTGGCGATGGAGCGGCGTGCCGTTCTACATCCGCACCGGCAAGCGCCTCGCGAGCCGTGTTACCGAGGTGTCCATCCATTTCAACGAGCCCCCAATGCAGCTATTCCGCGGACTGGACGACACGCCGCCTCGGAACGTCCTCGCGATGCGCATTCAGCCGGACGAAGGCATCTCGCTGAGCATCGACGCGAAGAGGCCTGGCGTGACAATGGCGCTTGATTCGGTGCAGATGGACTTCAGCTACGCCGAGTCGTTCGGTGGGGGATCGCTGGCGGACGCGTACGAGGCGCTGCTGTTGGACGTAATCCACGGCGACCCTATGCTCTTCGCCCGCTCGGACATGCACGATGCCGCATGGGTAGCGCTCACGCCGGTCCTCGACGCGTGGCAGGATCCTACCCTCGGCATGCTCGATTACTACCCGGCGGGGACGTGGGGCCCCCGCGCCGCCGACGAGCTGATGAAGCGCGACGGCCGCGCGTGGCGGGCACTGTGACGCCGCCCGCGCCCCGCCCGGGACCAGACCACACGGAGACGCGCGATGAAGCTGACCGTATGCAACGAGATGTTCGAAGACTGGAAGATCGATGACGTGCTCGTCTTCTCGAAGGAGGTCGGTTACGAGGCGGTCGAAATCGCGCCGTTCACGCTGGCCGAGGTGGCGTACGACATCTCGCAATCCGAGCGTGCCCGCATTCGGGCGGTTGCGGCGGACGTCGGCATAGAAATCGCCGGCCTCCACTGGCTCTTCGTATCGCCGAAGGGCCTGCACGTCAACGGCCCGGATGCCGTCATACGACGGAAGACGCGCGATCATCTGTGCGAACTGATCCACCTGTGCGCGGACCTGGGCGGCCGCAACATGATCATCGGCTCGCCACAACAGCGACATGTCGAGGACGAGGTCGGGTTCGACCAGGCGTTCGCATGGGCCTGCGAGGCGTTCCGTGTCGCGGCGGAGCTGGCGGGCGAGAAGGACGTGATGCTCTGCTTCGAGCCGCTAAACTCCGGCATCACCAACTTCATGCGGAATCCCACCGAGGCGATGGCACTCGTCAAGGCTGTCGCCCACCCGAACTTCCATATGATGATGGACGTGTACAGCTCCTCGTTGGAGGATCTGGACATCCCGGCGGAAATCAGAGCTCATTCCGAATACATCCATCACATCCACACCAACGACGACAACGGGTACAGCCCAGGCTCAGGCGGCGCAGACTACCCGGCGATCATCGAGGCGCTGCGGGATGTCGACTTCGATAGCTACCTTTCGGTCGAGGTGTTCGACTTCGAGCCGGACCCGAAGACCATTGCGCAGGAGAGCTACGACTTCCTCCGGTCGCTTGTGCCAGCGTAGACAGCGCCGTTAGTCCGCGACTCGCAGACGCGTCAGCGAGTGGGGTGGGAATGTGTGGGTCAGCGCTCCGTCCGCGAGACGGGCCGCCGCGTATTCGACGATGACTGCCTCGCGGGCGTCCATGTGGTTGCGAGCCATGGGGCCCTCGCCGGCGAGGGTGTGGAGCTCGACGCGCGCGTCGGCGCCTACTCCCCGGAGCGTGACCGACGTCTCGATCCCTTCGCGCGGGTGGCGGTTCACGACGAAGAGCGACAGTTCCGAGCCGTCCTCGGCGGCGAGCGCCATCACATCGAGGTAGGGGACATCCTCGCGCTTCCCGAGCCACGAGCCGTCATTCGTGAACGTAGCGCACTCGACGCCCGCGTGTAGTGGCGTGACGCCGTCCTGCGCCGCGTAGAGATGCGTGGTCCACCACACTGGGTTCGTGTAGACGACGCCGCGTTCTTTCCGAAGGCCTCCGCCGTGGTTGAGCATCGCCGAATGCGTTATCAGCTCCACGATCCCGCTGCGGATGCAGGCGTGGATGATGCCTGCCGTCCACAGGGCGTCGGTCAGCGACGCGTTGTTGGGCAACGATGGCTTGTTCGTGAAGACCTGTAGCTCCGTGACCGCGAGCTTGGGCGCCAGCCCGTGTTCCACCATCGGCGCGGCGAGCCCGCGTAGGTAGTCGTCGTAACCCGCGGCGTGCGCCATGAACTCCAGGTACACGGCTTCGGGGTCGGCCTCGGCAGGGATGTGGCTGCCGGGTAACGAGTGGACGGATATCGACCGGACGGCGTCCCCGTTTCGCGCGACGAGGGCCCGGTTCCATTCCACCGTGTCGCCGTTGGCGATGATCTCGATGGAGGCGTCGGCCGCCAGCATGGCCGGGATGTACTCCGCGTATCTCTCGGCGTAGCCATCGGCGTCCGTGTGGCCAATCTGCCACCGGCCGTATATCTCGTTGCCTACCTCCCAGTAGCGGACGCCCCACGGCTCCGTCCGCCCGTTTTCTGCGCGCTTGCGCCCCATCGGCGTGTCCGCGGCGCCGTTGCAGTATTCGATCCAGGCGCGCGCTTCGTCGGGCGTGCCGTCGCCGGCGTTGATGCAGATCAGTGGCTCTGCGCCGGTGAGTTCGCACAGTCGCAGCCATTCGTCCGTGCCGACGTGGTTCCATTCGGCGCCATGCCAGGCGGGATTGGGCAGCGGGGGCCGTCTATCGAGCGGGCCGACGCCATCGTCCCAGTGGTAGCCGCTGACGAAGTTGCCACCGGGGAAACGGAGCATCGGCAGCCTGGCGTCGCGCATGTATTCGATGACCTCCGGCTCCCACCCGTCCATGTGGTTGGCGGGAAACAGGAGGACGCGCGCCAACTCCACGTTGGCCTCGGCCGGAAGGTCGAGGCGCAAGAGATAGGGCGTCCCGGGCTCGGCGACAAGGGCATCGGGCGCCACCAACTCCGCTTTCGCGTCGCTCCACACCGAGGACAGCCGCGCGTCTGCCTCGCACACCACGGCGCCATCCGGATCGGTGACGCTGACACGAAGGGCCGTGTCGGCGTCGGCCCGTCCGCGCACGGTCAGTTCGAGCCGCCGGCACCGATGCAACGGCGGGTACACGCCTGTGTAGAGCGCCCCGCCAGCCGCGCCAGCCGCGGCCGTCTGCGTGTCTCGCCCGTGGGACGTTGTCGGCTCACAGGCAACGTCGCCATCGATCCACCAGAGGGGCGCGACGTTCTCTCCGGCGCGTTGGGGGTCGGTGATTCCCAAGGCTTCGGCGTCGCGCTGGCGCATCGCGGTGGTCCGGTCGAGGTCCCCGAAACGCTCGGCCGTGCCGAATTCCGGATTGGCGACGATCTGCGCCCACATTCCCAGGTACACGTTTCGGCCGAGATGCTCGGTGAACTTTCCAAAGAGATTCCGGGAGACCGGCGCGCCCTCGATGGCGGCGTCGACGGCTATCCGCGCGCGCGCATCCGGTGGGCTCGCGGCTAGCAGGCAGGCAAAGGTGAGTGGCATCATCGGCGTTCCTCCTCGACGCTTGGTCAGAGCAGCACGGTCCTGGATTCGTCTGGTTGCAGGGCGAGGGCGCTCCAGTCACCGTCGCCCGAGGCGCGCCACGAGAACTCCGCGGGGCCGGCGCCGGCGTTGCTGAAGCTCGCCTGTCCCCCGCCACACACGGACGGGCGCACTAGAGACAACACGTCGTCGGGCATGGCCGTCGCGCCGTCTGGCCGGGTGAACTCGATTGCCGGGACGACACGGCCCATGACCTCGCGCGTACCGAGGGAGAGTGGGCCGTAGCAGCCCGTGACGGTTCCGACGCCCCAATTCCGGCCGTGGCCCGCCGCCACAGAGCAGACGGCGCCGCCCATGTCCGCGTGCTCCCGCCCGCCGCGGAGCACGCGACGCGCCATCGTCAGCTTCACGCGGGCCTGGCGGAAGGCTCGCGCCGCGTAGGCGTCATCGCCAGAGACCTGGTACGCCAGCGCAAGGGCCGCGGTGCACGGGTCGTCCGCGGGGGTGATGACGCCTTCGGCGGAGCGGCGACCCCAGTGGATCATGTCGTTTCGGCGGCCAACGCCGCGCGCAACGCGCCTGCGCTCCTGCGGGAACGTCATCGCTAGTTCGTCCGGGCTCTCGTCGGGCATTCGATCGACCTGGGCGCGGATGTCGTCGTCGAGCGAGTCGTCCCCGAACGCCAGCCGGTAGTACGCCACTGCCGCCGCGCCCGGGTCTGCGTACGGATCAGTTAGCTGCGACACAAGGGGCCCCGCAATGCGGCGGGCGGCGCGATGGAAGGCTGAGTCGCCGGTCAGCGAGAACAGGTCGCCCAGCGCGTAGATGGCGCCCGACGCCAGCAGGACTTCCACGCCGACGAGGGGGTCGCCTTCGACATGATGGGACGCGGCCGACATGTTCCGCTGCTTTGGCGTCATATCGCGCTCGTACACTCCGTCGCCGTCCTGCGTCCACACGACGGGCAGGGGGCCAGGGGCGGCGGCGTTGAGCCTCCGCGCCCACTCGGCCCCGTAGCGCAGCGACCAGTCGAAGTAGCGCTGTTCGCCAGTGACCCGGTAGGCCGCCAGGGCGATATGCAGGAACCGGAAGTGCTCGGCGACCTCGCACGCCTCGCCGGGGTCTTCGCCAACGACACGCGACCCGATTCGGTAGCTGTGAAAGCAGTCGCGGTCATAGTCGTACCAGTCGGGGACGCCGTCTCCCCAGTTGCCGACGTGCCGGGCCGCATCCGACAGGAGGCCGCGAGCCCCGCTGTCCTCCGGGAAGAGCCCCAGGTATCGCGGCAGGAAGAGCAGGAACGGCTCCGTGCCGTGGTGTGCCTCGGCCTCGGGTTCGTAGCCGTGGTGGCACTCCCGGTCCACCCAACCCGCGAGCGCGGCCAGGAGGGCGCGGAAGTGCTCGGCCACATCGGCGTCGCCCGTCAGTATGTAGTGCGGGAACCAGGCGAGGGAGTAGTTCGCCTCGTCCTCGCCGCCGCCGTTCGGGCCTGGGCCGTCCACGCGTCGGCTCTGCGCTAGCCAGTGTGACATCTCCGAGCGCAGCCCCGCGAATTCGGCCTGGCAGTCGCTCATGATTGCCCTCCGAATCGGAGCGGCGCGAACGTCCGCATCGTCCTACCCATGCCTCGCTGTTGGTAGGCTGTGAAGGTCACGGGCAGATCGCCTACGACGGCTGACAGTCGCAGGGCCGCAGCCGCAACCACGTCTACGTTTGCCGCCGCCACATCCGTCGTCTCGTCCGGGTCTGACGTCAGGTCGTAAACCCGCGCGCGTTCCTCGACTCCGGCACGCGTCACGTTGTCGAAATGCACGGCCCATCGGTCGTCCCGCACGCACGCGCAGCGGCCCCAGCCCGTGACGGCGTGGTCCCGCGGCGCGTCGGCATCGCCGAGGGCGACCGGCCACATGTCGCGCCCGTCCGCGCCGGCACTGTCGACGCCCAGCATGGTAAGCAGCGTGGGGAAGAAGTCGTCGTTCTGGGTCCAGGCGTCGCAGGACACGCCGTGTGGGCCGTCGGGATGGCGCACGAACCAGTTCATCTGTGTGTTGAAGGGGTACAGCCGGTTGGCCCCCTTCCCGAAGGTGCCCTTGTCCATGATCTCCGTGCCGTGGTCGGTCAGGAAGACCACGATCGTGTCGTCCCACAGCCTGAGGGAGTCCATCGTCTGGAGCAGATGGCCGATCCACCGATCGACAAACGTGACGAAGCCGTAATACAGCGCCGCGCACCGCTCGATTTCGTCGGCCGTCATGCGGCCGAAATCACCCCCGAATACCTGCGGATATATGATGTCCCTGACGCCCGCCTTCGCAGTGGAATACGCGTCGGCGTATTCGCGCGGCGGATCCCACAGCTCGTGCGGGCTGAAGCTGTCAATCCAAAGGAGAAAAGGCGAGTTGCCGCGATTGTCTTGGAGCCAATCGGCCGACGTGCGAAACACCTGGGCCGCCTGCCGATCCTCCTCGCTCATCCGTCCGCGCGCGTTGAGTAGGTACTGTGCCACCGTGGGGTGCTGCGCGACGGAGTCCTCGCCGTCTGGGACATGTGCCGCGAGGTCGATGTCGTCGAACGGGCCGCTGCGGTACGCGTCGTTCTCCTGTCCCCGTATGAAGTCCCAGGTGAGGAACCCACGGGTAAGATTCATCGACGGTTTGAACATGTGGTAGGTGTCTCCCACGAGGCCGGTCAGCCAACCGGCGTCGTGGAGTATCTCGGCGAGCGTGTCCAATTCGTGCGGGATGGGGTGCCACCCATGGCCGGCAGGCTGGAGGCCTTCGTTCGGCGTGTCGAACCGCCACGGGAACGACCGACGCCCGGTGAACAGGCAACGTCGCACGGGGATCGTGGGCTCGCCCTCGCCGAAGCACCGGGTGAACGACACACTCTCGTCGCGCAGACGGTCGACGTTGGGCGTCTTGACGAAGCCCAGCTTCCCGCCCGATCCGCCCATGTCGGTGCGGAACGTGTCCACGCAGATGACGACGACGTTGTAGCTCATGGCGACTTCCTCAGTTCGGCGCGGGCCGTTGCAGGTGCGCGACGACGGCCGCGGCGAACCGGCGCGGCGTCAACCTCGGCAGGAACGCGAGGAACGCGTTCCGCCGTCCAGCGATCACGAGGGGTCTGCCGCGCATCATTGCGCGATGGCCGGTCCGGGCCACCGTCGGCGCGTCCATCAGCCCGGCCTGCATGATCCTTGCGTCTCCGATGTTGCCCTGGGATTGGAATCGGGACGCCGTCGGGCCGGGGCACAGACAGGTCACGGTGACGCCCGTACGCCGGGTTTCATACGCCATGGCGGTGGAGAGGGACAGCACGTACGCCTTCGACGCGTAGTACGCCGCCATCAGAGGGCCGGCCTGGAATGCCGCGGTGGACGCGACGTTGAGGATTCGGCCGTTGCCGCGCGCCAGCATGTCCGCAAGGGCGAGGCGCGCCAGCGCCGTCAGCGCAACGACGTTCAGCTCAAGCATGTCAGCGTAGCGATCCGTGTCGATCTCGTGGAAGGCGCCGTACGACCCGAACCCGGCGTTGTTTATCAGGACATCGACCACGTGCCCGTCGTTTGCGATTCGCCGGTACAGGTCGGCTGCAGCGCCCGGAACGGAAAGGTCGGTCGCGTAGACCGCGGCGTCGACGCCCTCGACGGCGGACACCTCGTCGGCCAGCGCGCGCAGACGGTCGGCGCCGCGGGCGACCAGCAGAAGATCGAGCCCATCCGCCGCCAGGAGCTTCGCGAATTCGTACCCGATGCCGGTGGAAGCGCCGGTAACCAGCGCCGTGAGTTTCGCCATGCTGACTGCCGCCACGCCTAGGAGAGGGCGTCCGCGGGCATGATGGCATACGCGTTGGCGGCCCACAATGCGCGACCGACCCGTGTCATGCCGCGGCGATGTCGCCGGTCCACAGCCGCCTCATCTCGTCAGAGGATGCCAGCAGCTCCTCGAGCGATCCCTCGGAGTCTACGCGGCCGTCGCGCATGACGATGATGTGGTCGGCGCGTCGCAGCACCGGCTTCCGGTGAGACACGACGAGGCATGTGGCGTCGAGGTCGCGGAACACGCGCTCCCACAGCGTGCGCTCGGTGCGGACGTCCAGCGCGCTCGACAGGTCGTCGAACACGAGTAGCTCGGGGGCCCGCGCGAACATGCGCGCCGCAGCTGCACGTTGGACTTGCCCACCCGAGAGCTTGACCCCGCGCGTCCCGACGATCGTGGCGAAGCCGTCTTCCAGCCGCGCGACATCGTCCTCGAGCGTCGCCAACCTGGCCGCGCGGCTGATGTCCGCGTCCGCGATCCCCATGCGGATGTTGTCCTCCAGCGATTCGCTGAAGAGCCGCGGTACCTGCGGCGTGTACGCGCACCGAGGCGGCGTGAGGAAGTCCCGAGGCTGGTCGACGACTTCGCCGTTCCATCGGATAACGCCGGCGTCGCGCCCTGTCACTCCGAGCAGAGCGCGCAACAGCGTCGTCTTGCCGGAGCCGATGCGGCCGGTGATCACCGTGAACGAGCCACGGCGCACACGCAAGTAGACATCGTGCACGCCCTCGGCCGAGCCCGGATGCGTGTAGCTCAAGCCCTCTGCCGTCAACTCCTTGAGCGTGTCCCTGCTCGACCGCGGAGCTGCCGGCAATGCCGGCAGGTGGCCCGTGAGCGGAGCCGGGGCATGGGCCGTGATGGACTCCGGGGGCGCGTTGTCCACGGCCTCCTCCATCCGCCGCAGCGAGACGCCGGCGCGCTTATGCCTCGCCATGATATCGCCGATCATTGCCGCGCTGCCGGCCACCTCCCCGACGAGCCGCGCGAACAGGGCGAAGTCGCCGACGGTGAACGTCCCCGCGCGCATCTTGGTTGCCGCGAGGAGCAGCACCAACCCCGTGCTCGTGATCATGGCGTGCCCGTAGATGGAGCGCAGGAGCTCGTTCAGCAGGTTGTCCTTGAGCGCGGCTTTGCGGCGCGTCTCGCTCAACGCCTCGAAGTGGGCCAGGGCGTCCTCCTCGGCTCCCGCTACCTTCAGCGCCGAGACGGCCCGGAACATGGCTCCGACGAACGCCGTCACCTGCTCGGTGGCCTTCCGGTTCGCTCGCCGGTAGCGGCGTATCATCGGCCCCGCGAACTGTGCGACGGTCACGACCAGAGCAGCCGGGATAACCGTTATGAACGTGATGATCGGGTCGATGCGGGCCATGATGACCGTGGCGACGATTGCGAACACGATGTTCCCGAATCCGTCGACGTAGGTCTCAATGTACCACATGGGCGCCTCGGCGTCGTCGCGGGCGCGGTTCGTCAACTCGCCGGACTTCCCGGCCACGTCCCCGGCGTTGGTCACGCCGAACAGACCCTGGAGCCAGTTGTTCCGCACCATCGTCTCGAGGCGGAACCAGAAGCGAGACCATGCTGCTACGCCCCCGAACACGACTCCGCGCGTGCCCAGCTCAATGGCCACGAAGAGAGCGAGGAGCGTCCACGCGTTGAAACCGGCGGAGGCGTCGCCGGACACGGTGTTCAGGAACTCGCGTATGACGAGAGTGGCGAACAACGGCACGAAGTCGTCGATGCCCCACAGAACGACGTTGAGCGCGAGTAGCCCAGGTTTGCAGCGCAGTAGGCGTACGGTGTGTTTCCAAGTGGTCATGACAATTCGTCTTCCATGCCCGTACGCAGCAGCTCCGAGAAGCGCGATGCGGCGTCCGCTGCCAGCGCGGCGCGTGGGCCGGCTTCGGCGATGCGGCCGTCGTCCAGGATAATCACGTCGTCGACGCGTCTCACCGTCGCGAGCCGGTGCGCGATGATGATCGCGGTTCTCCCGCGCAACAGCCGTTCCACCGCCGCCTCGACGTGCTGTTCGGTCGCCGGGTCGAGACGCGACGACGGCTCGTCCAGGATCACTACGCCGGGATCACGTAGGAACACCCGCGCGAACGCGAGGAGTTGCTGCTGACCGGCCGAGAGACCGACGCCTTTGGATTCCAGCACGGAGTCGAGCCCCTCCGGCAACGCGCGGTACCAACTCTCCAGGCCGAGATCGCACAGAACACGGGCGATGGTGTCGTCGTCGACCTCCCGCGAGAACAGAGACAGGTTGTCGCGCAGCGACGCGCGGAACAGGTGCACTTCCTGCGTCACCATCGCGACCCGACGGCGGATGTCCGAGGCGCGCGCGTCCGGGAGATCCACACCATCGACGGTCACGCGCCCAACGTCGGGATCGTACAGCCTGAACAACAGGCGCGTGACCGTGGTCTTCCCGCTGCCCGTTCGTCCAAGGAGCCCGAGCGTCCTGCCAGGCGCCAGCCGGAAAGACACGTCCCTCAGGACCGGCTCTCCGGGCGCGTAGGCGAACGTCACGTCGTCGAACTCGACGCCAGCCGCGCCGCCGGTCGGAAGATCGCGCGCGCCGTCGTGGATCTTGCCCTCGCGAGCCATGAGCTCCTGTACGCGCGTGATCCCGGCGGTCGCCTTCTGGAAATCCTCCATC
>NYZG01000226.1 GCA_002687025.1 Candidatus Poribacteria bacterium | reverse complement strand
CAGGATATCGGCGTCCTCGACGCCATCCGAAATGCCCTACTCGGTCAGCCATTCATCCCGGCACGCGCGAGCCCGGCTGAGTAGTCACGACCTCGGTTACGTTCAAGCTCATTCTGGTGGCCGCCATCATCCTGGTTCTTCTCATCCCGGCCCAGATGATGACCGCGATTGTACGCGAACGAAAGAGCCGCAGGGATTCCGTGATCCGCGAGACGAGCGGGAAGTGGGGCTCGTCACAGACCGTCACCGGCCCTGTTCTGAGCGTCCCCTTCTCCATGAAGATAGAGGACGAAAAGGGCAAGATTCACCTGGTCGAAAAGCTCCTCCATTTCCTGCCGGACGAGATCGGGATCGAGGGGGATCTCGCCACGCAGGAACGCTATCGGGGGATATACCGGACCATCCTTTACGGTGCCGCCCTGTCGATCAAGGGCACGTTCCCCAACCCCATGCTCGAAGAGGTCGATGCTTCCGTGGGCGATGTCCAGTGGGATAGGGCGTTCGTTTCGCTCGGGATCTCGGACATGAAGGGCATCCGGGAGGAGATCGTGGCCCTGGTGGGCGACGGGCCGGTCGAGATGGACCCCGGCATCCCGGTGAAGGAAGTCATCTCTTCCGGCGTGAGCGCTCGCGTGCCGCTCCGTCGGGAAGCGGAGGGTGTTCCTTTCGAGTTTACGCTGGAACTCAACGGGAGCCGGCAGATCCAGTTCGTGCCCGTAGGCAAGGTGACCTCCGTGCATCTCAGGTCCGCGTGGCCGCACCCGAGCTTCAACGGAGAGTACCTGCCCGTGGCGAGGACGATCACGGAGAACGGCTTTGAGGCCGATTGGAAGGTCCTGCACCTCAATCGCAACTACCCTCAGTCCTGGGTGGGGGACGCGCACTCGATCGCCGGCTCCGGTTTCGGGGTGGAACTCTTCATACCCGTGGACGTCTACCAGAAGACGATGCGCACCCTGAAATACGCGATCATGTTCCTTGGCTTCACCTTCATGGTGCTCTTCTTCTCCGAGATCATGAACCGGCGACCTATCCACCCCCTTCAGTACCTGCTCATCGGTTTCGCCGTCTCGATCTTCTACGCCCTGCTCCTTTCCATCGCGGAGTTCCTCGGCTTCGGCATGGCCTATCTCGTCTCGAGCGCGGTCATCCTGGCGCTGATCGCCGCCTACACAAAGAGCGTGACGGGGAGCGGGCGGGCCACCTTCCTGGTCAGCGGCGTCCTCGGCGTACTGTACGGGTATCTGTACCTGGTGCTGCAAATGGCGGACTACGCCCTTCTCATGGGGAGCGTGGGGCTTTTCGCCGCCCTGGCGGCGGTCATGTACCTGACGAGAGGGATCGACTGGTACTCGATCAGGCTGGAGGGGGAGACATCCTCGGCCGGCGAGCCGTCTGAGATTCCCGATATGTGACCGGATTAGGGCGGTAGGCGGCCGCGTCTGGGCAGGACGCGGCGCTACTGAATCTCGCCGGGATCGACGGCCGCCAGGACCTTTCTGATTAGGGCGATGGCGGCGCGTTCCGCTACGACCATCTCGGCGATCGCCTCCGCGCCGTCCTCGCGGTTTGCCTCTTCGGAAAGCCAGGCGGCGCGCTCCTTTGACGTGTCTTCGTCTCGTGGGATGAAGACGTGGAGCCTCCGCTTGGCGACATCCACCTCCTCACGATAGTACCGAGCCGCTTCCTGCACGAACTCGGACGCCTCCGGGAAGAGATCGGCCGATCGATCGAGAAGCGCTGCCGCGGCGCTACGGCCGCGCACGATCTGATCCACTTGGGTCATCATGTTGTCCATCGCGTACCAGTCGTACGCGTCGTCGAAGCCGGTGACCTCGGCCGTCAGGTCGCGCGCGAGATCCTCGGGGTAACGAAGTTCACGGAGCGCCTTCTCCCACTCTTCGTACGCCCGGTCGCCGAAGAAATACTCCACGCCACCCCAATTGGACCGCTCGTACGTCGGCGAGTCGTGGAGCGCCACCGCGCCGCGCAACGCGGACAGCGCGCGTTCCCTGGCGGAGGGAGGCGTCTCGATTGCGCCGATCAGGTAGATCGGGTTCGCGTACCAGCCCCCGTTGGCTCCCGGCGCCCCGGTTCCCCGGATGCGTCCGTCTATGACGCCGAAGCCGTAGTCGACCGCGCCCGGCGTTACGCCACGTATCGGGGTCCAGCGATACGGTTCGCCGTCGCCCACGTGGCACAATGTGCCGTCCTCTTCGGAGTAGCCGACGACGACCGAGCAACTGCCGCAGTGATCCTCCGCCCCTGCGATCAGAACAGGCCGGCCCGCGTCGATCTCACGGCGCAAGCGTGCGAGCGCTTCTCCCGTCAGCCGTTGACGCTCCTCCATCGGGCGGCCAAGCGCCGGGCCGGTGTAGCCTTCGTGGGTCGCGCCGTATTCGAACCCGTAAGCCTCGGCGAGATTCCGAACCGGGTCGGTCGGAACACACAGGTCGGCGACTCCCTGCCAATGGGAAGCGTGGCACAGGGCGAAGGCGTCCCCGGAGAGGGCCATCAACGTGGCCATGTCCGCGTCGACCCCGCGCGCTTTGAGAAGCGCCTGCATGGCCAACAGGAACCTGTCCCAACCCTCGCCAAACTGACCGCCGGGGACGGCCTCGATCCACACGCGACCGTCCTCGCGTCGTACCTGCAGGGCTCCCATGGTCATTGCTCCATCCATCGTTTGGTCGGACACGCCTGTCACCGCGATGTCCCGAGACGCGGGCGCCGCGTCTGCGGCCCTGTATGCGTGGATGCCAATGGCGACGGCGCCAACGATCAGGCCGCTTGTCGCGAGGATCGTGCTCATGGCCGCGGGCCCGCTCAACGCGCCCCGCGGAGCCTGGGCGAAGGCACGCTCCGACTTCCCGGGAAACGTCGCCAGGACGCCCCCAAGCGCCGCCTGCACAAGGCGACGCGCCTGCAGCTTCGCTCGGCGGATCCGAGACGTCAGCGCGGCGTAGGACAGCCCATGTAGCGCCTGCAACTCCTCGTACGTCGCGTCTTCGACGTACCGAGCGATGAGCAACTCCCGGTTGGTCGCGTCGAGGGCGCCGAGGGCGTTGAGCAGACGCTCCCAACGCTCTGTCGTCTCGAGCTCGTCTGAGGCCATGGGGCGCGCGTCTAGCAGACCGTAGATATCCGCGCTCGGTATTCGAGGTCGGGTCCGCCGCCTGTTTCGGGCCGCATTCCGCGCGATCGCGGCCACCCAGCGCGACAGGCGATCCGTCTCCCTGAGCTGGCGGCGATTCGCCCACGCGCGTAGAAGCACATCCTGCGTGAAGTCGTCGATGTCATGGTCGGCGTCGCGGAGCATGCGCCTACCGATCCGCCGGATCATCGCGATCTGCGTCGATAGCTGCCGTTCAAAACTCGTCTCGCCGCTCGTTGGCGCCATCGCGGGCCCCTTCCGACATCTTCTCCCCGACGTCTCAACCGATAGCAGGACGCTGACCCTATAGGACACATGGCGACGCGTGTTTTGGCGGCAAAGCGCCCCTAGACCGCACATTCGAGAGAATAGCCATCACGCTCGACCTGTTTGCACACGCGTGGACGATGTCAGGGGCGAAAGTTGAGGGCTCTTCTTCCCACGGCTCGGAATGGCGTCGCTTTCGCGGCGGCGGACGGCGGCAGGGCCGGCTCCCCGGCGCCTTTCCGGCTTCATAATATGGCTCTGGCCCGCTGGCGGGCCTTCCGTCGACCCGAACAGAACGGCTATAGTGCGCCACGCGCCGACCGCGGCCGACTGTACATGCCGCGCTCCTGCTGAGCCTACCCTTGCCCGACGCTACGGTCGGGGTGCTCTGCTCAATGGACGGAAGCCGGCGCGGCGCCATGACGAGGGCCATGCGCGTACAGACGATCGGCGATACGGGCTCCAGGATGATCCTCTTCTACGGCGCGGGATCCGGGGCCGGGAAGTCGACGCTGTCCCGCATGATCCATGAGGCGCTGGAGCGGAGAGGTGTGGAGGCGCGGTATTTCGCGGAGAACGACGTCCTTCGGTCGGAGGCGTTCGCGCCGTACGTAGAGGCGGTCGAGAACGGCGCCGCGGACAATGTCGATGTGTTGCTCTCATCGTGCAGGGAGTTCATCGATGAGGTCGATCGATCCGGCCAGCTGTATGTCGTCGATTCAGTCCTCCCATGCGTTGACTGGCTTGTCTCTGCCCGTTGCCCCATGCCGCAGGTCCGCCGATTTCACGCGCAGGTCAATCGGCTCCTTACGCCTCTAAACCCGATCCAGGTCTTTCTTACAGGCGATACCAGGACGTTCCTCGATCGAGCCGTGGACGATAGAGGCATGGAATGGGCGAAGGCCCTGTGTCTGGAGAGATGCCAGAGCGACGATGTCATCCCGAGCCTGCTCGCGTATTTCGACACGATGCGAGAGGCCGCTTCCGACCTGCTGGATGACTGGCCATACGGGAAGATCGTGGTCGACACGGCGGCAGACGACCTGTCTACCTGTGCCAACGACATCCTGCGACAGCTTGGGCTTGCTGTGGATTCGCCGCCCTGCGGGTAGTGGCACGCCGCGCGATTGCACTGAGGTGGACCCGGCCACATGCGGCGTGGGTGGGTATGCTGACGGCGCCGCGCAAGTCCACGGAATCCGCGATCGCTGACGGTAGAGCTCTCGTCCGCTCGCTTCACCGGCGCCGGCGCGGAAGCTCGGAGTTCGCGGAGCCCGAGAATCGCGTCGCCGCCTTGCCGTGCGCCCTCCGACGCGCAATGTACGCCACACGTCACTTTTCACTCGGAGCCCATCGGCAATTGGGCTCTTGTATACAGGAACGATCCCGAAAGGTGGAGGGAGACCGAATGAGGGAGCTCGTCGTACGAGCGCAGAACGACGATGCTGCCTTCTCCGAGTTGGTCGAGGCGACATACGCCGTCGCGTTCGACACCGCGTACGCGGTCCTTGGCGACGCGCATCTGGCGGAAGACGCGGTGCAGGAGGCGTTCATCCAGGCATGGCGGTACCTGGGCCGGCTGCGCGAGCCGGACGCCTTCCGCGCCTGGCTTCGCCGCATCGTCGTGAACCAGTGTCACCGGCGTTTGCGGGCCCTGCGCCCTCAGACGGTGGAACTGGCCGCGGCGTCGGGCATTCGGGCGGACACGCCGAACCCGCATGCGGTCGCCGAGATGCGTGAGATGCGTGAGCGCGTCCTCCGCGCGATCGACCGCCTTCCGCGCGCCGAACGTCAGTCGGCGATGCTGTACCACCTGGGGGATCACACTTACGGGCAGATCGCCGCGTACATGCGAGTGCCCGTAACGACCGTCGAACACCGGCTGCGAACGGCGCGAACGCGACTGCGGACGATCATCGCCGCGGAGCCCGCCCGCCGTGCGCCTGCCGTGAACACCGCTGCTGACGGGAGACCCGCCATGGACGCGAACATGAAGCTGATCGATGCGATCAAGCGAGGGGAAGCCGAACGGGCGCAGAAGCTGATCGAGCAGGGCGCGGACATCCACGCGATAACGTCCACCCATCCCGACGCCGACGCGAGTTGGGGGTTCTTTCCGGTCCTCAAGGCGGCGATCCTCTACGGACAGCCGCAGTGCGCTCGACTTCTCATTGAGCGCGGCGCCCCAACCCGCCATCACAACTGGGACGGCTTGCGGGATGCGGAAGCCCTGGAACAGGAAGACATCGCCGAGATGATCCGGGCCCGGCGTGAAAGAGAAGACCGTCTCATCCTTACCATCGTCTATGGTCACGTCTCCTTGGCGGCCGAGATGCTCGACGAAGACCCGACGCTATCTCGGGCGAACGAAGGGTGGCACGGCCGCGACCGAACGCCGCTGATGTACGCGACGGAGCAGGGATACGCGCAGCTCGTGCAGATGCTCATCGAGAGCGGCGCCGACGTGCACGCGGAGACGGAAGCTTCGTCCGTGAATGCGCTGACCCACGCGATCTATGAAGGCCACGATCACATCGCGCGGCTCCTCCGAGCCAGGGGCGCCGAGAGCGACGACGTGACGAACACTCTCTTCGCCGCGAGGAAGGGCAATACCAGGCAGGTGCTATACTACCTCGACGTCCGTGGCGTCGATGTGAACGCGAAAGACTCCTGCAAACGACACATCCTCTCCGAAGCGTTCGTGTCCGGGAACGACGAGCTCGTCGACTTCGTGTTTGCGCGAGGCGCAGACCCGAACCAGAGCCATGGCTGGGAGGATTTCTGTTGGCTCCTCGAACATATCAAGACCGGCGACATCGACACGGTGCGAAAGATGCTCGAACACGGCTACGATCCCAATTCAGGTTCGGGAAGCTCGACCTTGCTCAGCATGGCTCGGGAGCGAGACCAGAAGGAGATCGAGGCCTTCCTGATCGAGTCCGGGGCTACGGTATAGCGTGCCGAGACACACTCGACGGCGCGTGCGAATCGCGCAGCGCCCGTCCACGAAAGGGAACCCAAGATGATCGATCTATGCCTGTCCTGTGACTGGAACTTCACCGAGAATCCTGACGATCGCGGCCAGGACGACGCGCGCGGCCACTTCTGCAAGTGGTGCTCGGGCGATGGGAAGGTCGCCCTCTCATACGACGTCTCCGTCGAGAAGCTGACGCAGTACATGGTAGACAGGGAGGACGCCGTGAAAGCGGCGGCGCAGCCGGAGGCGGAAAAGCGGCTCAGCGCGCTGGACGTCCGGTGGGCCGACGGCTGATCCGACAGCCAGATAGCGCGACGCGCCGGTCTCTTCGGCGTTTGCCCACTGCGGAGGCGATGTCATCTCGGCCCGAGAGCGAAGCGCGTCGCAGTTTCACTGCGTGGACGCCGCGTTTGCGGTCGCCCGCAGGCATGTCGGCGACGGCCGAGTGATTCTGCCATAGGGAGTTCTCTACATGTGATGCTATTGGGCCACTGAGCGTGCCTGCCCGGTACCACGCCGGCCGCCGCGAACGTCGCGGCGGCCGTGTGGGCACGCGAGATCCCTCGTCGCGATGCTCCTCGGGATGACAGTGTGTGGGGACGATACGCGCGCAATACCATCACGGGCCAAGAACACCCAATCCGAGGGCTATTCGGTTTTCACGGTTGGACTCCGATTAGGGTCATTGCCTCCATGGGTCGCGCGCCGAGTCTGCGGGTTGCCGCAGCGATGT
>NYZG01000225.1 GCA_002687025.1 Candidatus Poribacteria bacterium | reverse complement strand
GTGTCGGCGAAGTCGGGGCTGAGTGGCAGCGTGCGCGTCACATCGGAGCGACGGGATCGTCGCGTGATGTTCCCCGACATCGTCGCCGACGAGTTGAGTTCGATGTCGCCGACGAGTGACTGTCGGCTGCGTCGTTCGTCGGAGTGGTCGAGGCCGTAGAAGGGCGATGACGCCCGCGGGTCGACCGCGACGGCGCGGCCCGTCAGAGGGCCGGGGCTGTCCGAGCGCGTCCAGTTCTGCGACAGCGCCAGCCGGAGCGAAGACCGGTCGCCGTCGAGCAATGAGATGGAGCCGACGGCGCCGTCGGCCTGTCGCTCCGCGTGGTTCCGGTATCCGTCGTTGGCGTGCTTTGCCAGCGACAGCGTGTAGGCGCGGCCCCCGAGATCGCCCTGCGAATACAGACTGCCGTCCATCGCGCCGAACGTGCCGCCGGCCATCGACAGGGCCGTCGCGGGCTCGGCGCTCCCGCTCGTGAGCAGGTTCACGACGCCTCCCAACGCCGCGTCGCCGTATAGCGATCCGGCCGCCCCCCGCAACATCTCGATGGAATGCACGCCGGCAAGCGCCAGCGTGTCCCAGTCCACGATGCCGGTCTCCGCGTCGTTCATAGGGACGCCATCACGCAAGACGATGAGGTATTCGGCCTCGCCGCCGCCGTAGAAACCTCGGACGTTCGCGACGCCGTCCCGGCCGACGCCGTCGCGGTTGAAAAACGTCACCCCAGGGAGGAAACCGAGGGCGTCCGTAATGTCGGTGATGGGGAGTATCTCCATGTCCGACGCGGACAGCCGAGATACCGCCGATGTTGACGACGCGATGGGTGTCTCCGCGCGGTCACCGGTTACTACGATGGCGTCGAGCTCGTGCGCGGCGGTGGGAGCCTGCGCAACGACGTGCGCTGCCGCCGACATCCACACGGCGACCAACAGACCGAGACGGTACCTGAGCACTGGACAACTCCCTGCGTGGACCGAAGGCGGCGTCTCATGACGGCGGCGGGCGAGACGGCCGCGGGCCTGGACGAGTATACGCGATCCTGCGGCGGCCCGCTTCGACGCCACTGCCTCACACGGGTGGTGCTGGGAGCGCGCCGCGGACAGGCCGTACGGGGTGGGACTGGTCCCCGCTGGACAGCACGCGGCGGAAGGCCGCGATGGAGCCCTTCGCTTCCCTGGCCGCTGCTCTGCGTGTGGTCCTGTCTCTCCTGCGTATCGCCGCCCGGCCGCGCTCCACCGTCAACGCCATTGACGACACGGGCGGGCTCACGGCGTCGCGCAGGGCCGAGGCCTGGCTCTCGCGCGAGCAGGGCCGCGTGGTGGGCGGCGTGGGGCCGAATCCCTGTCCACGTCCGTGGGAGCACGCCTTCAGGCCCACGGCGGACTGGACCGGTGTCTGGCCACCTCGAAAGCGCCCCTGCGCGCTCGTCACGGTCCAGGCGCAGTTGCTGTTCTAGGCGCGCGGCCGGTCGCGCATGGCGTCCCCGCCCGCCGCTACCTCCGTGTCCGGCGACGTCGCACGCTGCGAGGCGATGCGGGCCTGGTCAGCCGTCGATGGGGTTTGGCTGAGCTTGTCTCGCGTCCCCTGCATCTCGAACGCGACGATTACCTGGCTCAGTCCATCCCGGTGCGCGTCGGCGAGGGCGCCCCGCTGAGCGCGGTACGCCGCTTCGAACGTGGCGATAGACTCCTCCAACACCCCTAGAGTCGCCACGCGTCTGGTGTCCGCGCGACGCCCGACGCATGCACGACGATGCAGTTCCACGTTGGCACGGCCTCAATCGTGTCGTGCAGAGACCGCGACACGTAGGCGTGCGGCCCCTGGAATACAGCCGTGTTCTTGCGCCCGGCCTCACGCGCGCCCGAGCGCGGGTTGGCGCGCGCGAAGTGCCGCGCAGGCGAAGCGGCTCGCGCGTGTCGTCCCTAAACACGGGGACATGCGCAAGCAGCGGCTCGCCGTCGATCGGCGCGATGACCGTCGCGAAACTATGCGCCGGCATGAACGCGACAGGCGTCGCCGCGTCGGCCACTCGGTTGAGCGCTGGAATGCACATGGTCGTGGGCCTCTTGCTCAATCGACGCGCGATTCGCGAGCCCATGGCGCCGGTAGAGTGTCTCACGTGATCCACTCGGAGCAGCGAGTGTCGTCAACGCTCAGTTGCGACCCGGACGCCCACGCGGCGTCGAATGCAGCCGTGACGAGGCGATCCCTCGCCAGCGCCACGTACCGGTCGTGTTCGTTGCGGGTCGCCGATCCGAGCGGATCTGACTCAAGCTCTACGGCCGGGATTGACCCGGCTCGGGCCGCCGCCACGCACGTCGGGAGACGGGCGCCATCCACTGGCCAGGCAGCGGCCTTCGCGGGCTAGCCGTGCCCATCCGCACACCCGAGTAGCGCTGGCGCGGGGTCCCGACTGCGCGCCCGCTGCAACGCCTCGCGTAGCCCGTCCGCCTTCGGCGAGCCCGTCGTCGCGCAGGCCGCACGCGGCGAGGAGGGCGTCAGCCGACGGCCGCGTGTGGTATGTCGGGATGCAAGCCGCGCCGTCTGATCGGAACGACGGTTCCTTGCGGGGTCGTGCGAATCGAACTGCGGTTCGATGTGCCCTGGCTTCGACCAGAGGCCATCGCGGCCCCTCGGCTCCCTTTGGGGTCGTCCACCAAACGGGACTCGCACAGGGCCGGGGGCCGCGCGTCTGCTGTGGCGGATACCTGGCGTTGCCGACGCCAACCTCACGGGACGGTGCAGTCCGACCGGCTCGCGCCTAGTGCCACAATCTCATGTCGTGCGCAGCGGGGTCGAACGACGGAGGGAACGCGGTTTCCGCGCTATAGACCGCCCTGGCCATGTTCGCGCCGCTGAGGTCCGCTCCCCTGAGGTCTGCTCTGTTGACGTGCGCGCCGCTCAGATCTGCGCCACGCAGGTCCGCCTGACGCAGATCGGCCCCGCGCAGGACCGCTCCGCGCAGGTCGGCGCGGCTGAGGCGCCCACCTCGCAGATTCGCCTCACGCAGGCGTGCGCCGATCAGATACGCCCGGGTCAGATCCGCGTGATCCAGATCCGCCCTGCGCAGGTTCGCGCCCGCCAAATCCGGCTGTGTGCCTGTGCCGCCTCGCCTCCATGCGTTCCACGTATCCACGCCCTGCCGCAGGATTCCGAGGTGCTCCTGGTTCGCCATTGGCCAGTCCCTTCTGGACTGCGTTGGGAGTCGATCGCCCACGCGCGATCTACAAGGCTCTACCCCAGGGGGTCGAGGCATGTGGGTAATATACCCCATATAGAGATGCGGGTCTACCCCTATACTAAGTACTCCCACGCGGGGAAGAGACCCGCACGTATATCGCGGCGAAACCCGTAGCAGCGACGGCGAAGTCCCAGGTCCCCTCGCGCGTTCTCTAGTGAGAGACGACGGGCCGGCCCTTGGGCGTCTGGGGAGAAGGTGGCAGTTGGGCGTTAGCGACGTCCGGGCGGCGGCCCGGCGCGCGCCTGCGCACAGGGAGGAACGGGGTCAGCGGCGTGGCCGCCGCGGCTGCGGCGAGATGTGCCGACGCGCCCGTCCGGTGGCGAGTCGCGCCTCGAGCGACACGTGCCTCTCGGCTAGGCCAGGATTCCTCGGATGATCTGTGGATCCCCGTCGACGCCGGTGAGCTTGTTATCGAGCGCGTTGAAGCGGTACGTCAGCCGGTCGTGGTCGATCCCCATCTGGTGCAGGAGCGTGGCGTTGAGGCTTTGGATGTCGACGGGGTCTTGCGTGATGTTGTAGCTGAAGTCGTCCGTCTCGCCGTGGACGATGCCGCCCTTCACGCCGCCACCCGCGAGCCACATGGTGAAGCATTTGGGGTGATGGTCGCGTCCATAGTTCTCCGTGCTGAGCGGGCCCTGGCAATAAACCGTCCGCCCAAACTCGCCGCCCCATACGACCAACGTCTCGTCGAGCATCCCCCGCTGCTTCAGGTCTTGCACTAGCGCCATCGCCGGCTGATCGATGTCCCGGCACTGGTTGGGCAGGTCACCCGTGACGTTGCCGTGCTGATCCCAGCCGCGGTGGAATATCTGCGTGAACCGCACGCCGCGCTCCGCCATCCGCCGCGCCAGGAGGCACGAATTCGCGAACGTCCCGGGAGTCTTTACGTCGGGGCCGTACATGTCGTACGTGTGTTCCGACTCGCCCGAGATATCCGTGAGGTCCGGCACCGACGCCTGCATGCGGAACGCCATCTCATACTGCGAGATGCGCGCCTGAGTCTCAGGGTCGCCGACAGCCTCGTAGTGCTGCTCGTTCATGGCGCTCAGGCCGTCCAGCATCTCCCGCCGCATGTCCTCGTCCACGCCCTGCGGGTTCGACAGAAACAGCACGGGGTCGCCCTGGCTGCGCAACAGCACCCCCTGATGCTGCGACGGCAGGAAGCCCGACCCCCAAAGACGGTTGTAAAGCGCCTGCGCGTCCCGCCGACCCGTCCAGGTCGCGTTCATGACGACGAACGCGGGCAGCTCCTCCGTCTCCGCGCCGAGACCGTAGCTCAGCCACGCGCCAAGACTCGGCTTCCCGGGCCGTTCGTCGCCTGTCGTGATGTACGTGATGGCCGGGTCGTGGTTGATGGCGTCGGTACGCATGCTCTTCACGATCGCCAGGTCGCTGACGTTCGCCGCAGTGTGTGGCAGCAGCTCACTGACCCACGCGCCATCGCCGCCGTTGTCGTGCTTGTCGAACTCGTACACGGACGGCGCGATCGGGAACCGAGCCTGACCCGACGTCATGGTCGTCAGCCGCTGTCCCATGCGGACGGACTCAGGCAAGTCCTTGTCGAACCACTCGCCCATCGCCGGCTTGTAGTCGAACATGTCCAACTGCGACGGCGCTCCCGACATGAACAGATAAATGGCCCGCTTGGCCTTCGGGGCGAAGTGCGGCAGGTCGGGCAGCCCACCGACGCGGCCCCCCGCCGTGGCGTCCGCGATCGCGGCGGCAACCGGCTTCGGCGCCAGCGACGCGAGTGCCGCCGCGCCCAGCCCCATCGCCGTCTTGCCGAAGAACTGGCGTCGCGTCTCGAGCTTCAGGTATTCCCTCAACGGATCCATGCGACGCTCCCTCGGCTAGCCCTTGTTCATCACTTCGTCGAGGTTCAGGATCAGGTTCGCCACCATCGTCCACGCCGCCAGCGCGGTCACTTCCGCCACCTTGCCGGGCGCGTCGCCCAACGCCACCAACTGGCGGGCCGCCTCCTCATTCTCGGCCATTTGCGCCATGTGCGTCTGCAGAGTCGCCATCAGGATGCTCGCCTCGGAGGGGCGTGGCGTCCTCGCCGTCGCCGTCTCGAACGCAAACGCGATGCGCTCCTCGGGCGTATGCCCACCCTCCGCCAGCACCCGCCCGGCGAACGCCCGCGCGGCCTCGATATACTGCGGGTCGTTCATGAGCATGAGCGCCTGAAGCGGGGTGTTCGTGCGTTCCCTGCGAACGGTGCACGCCTCGCGCGATGGGCCGTCGAGTATGCTCATCTGCGGCGGCGGAGCCGTACGCTTCAGGAACGTGTACAGGCTCCTGCGATGCACCTTCTCGGGCCCGTCGTCTTGCACGAACGTGTCCGTGTTCGACCCGACGTACCCCACCGCCTTCCACAGACCGGCGGGCTGCGGCGGCTTGACGCTGGGTCCGCCGACAACTGGCTGAAGCAGGCCGCTCAGCGCCAGCGCCTGGTCGCGAATGGCCTCGGCATCCAGCCGGAAGCGAGGGCCCCGGCCGTACAGACGGTTGTCGGCGTCCCGCGCCAGCAGATCCCGGCTCACCTGCGAAGACTGCATGTAGGTCGCCGACGTTACGAGCGTCTTCATGAACGCCTTCACGTCCCATCCGCCCTGCACGAATCCGGACGCCAGCCGGTCGAGCAGCTCGGGGTGACTCGGCGGCTCGCCCTGGCTGCCGAAGTCCTCGGCGGTCCGCACGAGGCCGTTACCGAACACCTGCTGCCACAGCCGGTTCACCGTGACTCGAGCGGTCAGCGGATGCGCCGGATCGACGAGCCATTCGGCGAGCGCAAGTCGGCTCGCGGGCGCGTCCCCAGGCAGCGGCGGGAAGATGCCCGGCGTGCCCGGCTGCACCTCGTCCTGCCGGTCATCATATGCCCCGCGGTTCAGCACGTAGGCGCCCCGTGGCTCGTCGCGCTCCTCCATCACCAGGGCTGTCGCGATCTGTCCGTCCAGCTCGTCGCGTAGGCTCTGCGCCACGCGCCGTTCCGCGATGGTCTCCCGCAGCGCCGCATCGGCCGAGACGTGCTCTCGATAGAACATCCTCAGCCCGGCGACATGCTCGACGCCCCGGCGTTCCGCCTCTATGCCGGCGGCGTCCGCGAGCGCGGCCGGGACGATGCGCGCGTCGGTCTCCATCGTGAACGAGTAGCCCGTGGCGCCAGCGTGGTTGACCACCTTGATGAGGAGTTGGTTATTACCCGCGTTCAGCGTGGCCTGGACGGCGTGCCGCTCAATGCCGGCGCCCTGTGAGCCGTCGTCCTCGAAGGCCAACGCGCGGTTGACCCACAGCTTTGCCGCGTCGTCGGCGGCAATGTGGAGCGTCACGCGCTGCGTCGCGTCCAACCGGATGTTCCGGTAGACGTAACCCGCGCCCACGCCCCCGGCCAGCGAGTGGTACGCGCCGTCGCGCCAGTCGTGCTGCTTCTCCCACTTGAGCGTGTTCTCGCCGACGGTGAACTCCTGGCCCAGGTTCACGTTCCCGGCTTCCGGCTCGAACGCCTCATGGAATGCCACTGCGCCGCTGTGGGAGAGGAACGGCCCGACCGTGTGCCAAGTGTCCGACGACACGCCGGCGCTCATCGCCGTGATCGTCGGAGCCGTGGTCGTCTTGATGCGAACACGCCCGAGCTGGTGCTGACCGTGCTGGGATTCATGCTTCAGCCGCACGCGCAACAACGAGCCCGCGTCGGCGCCGAACGGCGCCGACGCCAGGAAGATAGCCTGGCGGCCGCCCTCGCGGCTGCTGGCCCCCGTCGCCCAGCCCGTGTCGGGTTTCCCGTCGAGAGCGTTGGCAATCGGGAACTTGGCGTCCTGTTCGTAATCCGCCCACGCGCGCACGAGATGAATCGGGACCCACTCGGTGGGCGTGTTCCGGGAGGCGATCTCGGCCTCAAACCCGGTCATCACCGCGTTCCCATTGGACGCGCGTCCGGTGCGGCCGCTCGGGAGCGACGAGTGCTCCAACGCCTCCAGCCTGATGGCCGTGTGACCCGGCCCCTTCAGCGGCATGGTGATCTCGTAGACGTCTGTCGCCGGGCTCGCGCCACTCACCAGCACCGACCGATCCGCGAGCAGGTCCATCGCCGCGCCCCCGGACGACGCGGCGTGCGTCGGCGTGAGCGTCTGCCAGCGCGGCATCGTCGCTTCCCACGCTGCCTGCGTCGCATCGACGTGCGGCATGTCGGCCTGGGCCTGCTCTGTCAGAGCGGCAAGCTGCCCGTCGTAGGCTGCGAGCTGCGTCGCCTGCTCGTCGTCGGGGACCTTCACGACAGGCGGGGAGTCCTTGTGATTTCCGTCCATCGCGTTCTCGGTGATGTTGTTGAAGTACGCGAACAGCTCGTAGAACTCGCGCTGCGTGAACGGGTCGTACTTGTGGTCGTGGCACTGCGCGCACCCCATCGTCACGCCCATCCACACCGTTGAGGCGGTGTTCACACGGTCCACGGCATAGCGGACATAGTACTCCTCGGCGATGGAGCCGCCTTCGCTCGTGGTCACGTGGGCGCGGTTGAAGCCTGTCGCGATCTTCTGGTCCAGCGTGGCGTCTGGGAGGAGGTCCCCCGCCAGTTGCTCGACGGTGAACTGGTCGAACGGCATGTTCGCGTTGAAGGCGTCGATCACCCAGTCGCGGTAGGGCCACATCTCGCGGTAGTTGTCGAGGTGCAGGCCGTGGGTGTCGCCGTATCGCGC
>NYZG01000224.1 GCA_002687025.1 Candidatus Poribacteria bacterium | reverse complement strand
CGTCGGCGTCGGCGTCCGCGGCCGAGTCCTGCGCGTACGATCTACGAAGCACCGCCCGCACGCGCGCCAGAAGCTCGCGCGGGTTGAACGGCTTGCAGACGTAGTCGTCGGCGCCCAGCTCCAGCCCGACGATCTTGTCGACATCCTCGGCCCGGGCGGTCAGCATGATTATCGGAACGGACGAAGCCTTGCGGATGCGCCGGCAGATCTCGAAGCCGTCCACGCGCGGCATCGCGACGTCGAGCAGAACGAGGTGGATCCGGTCTGCCGCCGAGTTGGCGCGTTCCGCCTCCGCGAACCGCTGGAGGGTCTCCTCGCCGTCGTATGCGCACACGGTCTCATACGACTCGTCGACCAGGTACGTGGAGACGAAGTCCACGATGTCCTCATCGTCGTCGGCGATCAGTATGCGGTACGGATGGTCCGACATCTCGCGTTCCCCGTGACCGTGGGCCGCCACGGCTTCATTTTGCGACAGCGATGATGCCGTTGGCAACTTCGGGGGCGCCCGCCCCGAAGCGCCGGACGCGGGCCTCGTAGATGTACGCGCCGATGGGCACGGCACGGCCGTTGCGGTCGCGTCCGTCCCAATCGATGGCGACGGCGCTGGACGTGGTGACAATGCCGTCCGCGGGAGTCGCGACGAGCATCCCACGCAGGTCAGTGATGCGAACGGTCACCTCGGAGTCTGCGTCGCCCACGTGGCGGCCCAGACGGATCGACAGCCGCGTCGTATCCGCGATGCCGTCGCCGTTGGGCGAGAACGGGTTGAAGCTCCACGCGGCGACTATCGCCGTGTCCTCGGCAGCGTCCGACCGCACGAACAGCGCAAGCTTGGACAGCGAGTTGACGTCGAACGCCAGAAGGCCCCCTCCCCCGGCTTGGGCGGCCGGGTTGAGCAGTTCCGCCTCGGTCACGGCCGCGCGCGTCCACTGCCATTCGAGGGCGCCGGCGTTCCAGAGGAATGCCCCGATGGGCGCCGATGGCGGAGCGGCTGCTGCTGCGACATCATCAGCGAAGTACCGGGCGTTCACCACTACCGGAGCCTGGAAAGACACCTCATCCGCCGTGACCTGCGCCAACACGCGCGACCCCGTGGCAGTGAAGAACTCGATTTCGTTGATTTGGATGTCGTTGGCCTGCTTCCCCTCTTCGATCACGAGTTCGACCCAACGCGTGGGCGTGCGGTTGGCGATGGCGATGGTCCCGACCCCGTCCGGGAACTCCTCCTGCTCCCCCGCGTACGTGAAGACGTCGTTGTCCAGAGAGAAGAGAACCGTCGCACGCTGCGGGCCGAACGACACTCCATCCTCAACGCGCGGATGGATGACGACACGCGCCACATTCGCCTCCTCGCGCAGGTCCACGCGCCACCGTATGGGAAACGGGGCGAGGTTCGACACCCACGTGGAGGGGTACTCGAGCCGCCCATCGACCGCCAGCGAGGGTGGCTGGCCCGGCAGTGCCGCGGTCGACACCGCCTTGAACGGCTCCTGAAACCAGCCGCTGAATTCATACGCCAGGATGGGTGGGTACGACGCATCGATGTCCGTGTTCGCGCTGTAGGTCGCCACAGGCACATCCGTGGGATTCAGACGAGTGAGACCAAGCCCGCGCAGCGTCTCCGGCGCGGCCCCAGCCGGCACGGTGACGGCCAAGCTCGCGCCGTCGCTGAGCACCGTTGGCTCGCCGTCGGCCGCGTCGGTCGACAGCGGCAGCTCCGGGAGCAGCGTCACCGGGACCGTCGCCGAGTCGAACGCCGCCGTATCGCCGGCCGCCGCCCCAACCTCGACGACCTCCAGCACGACGCGATTCCTGCCTTCGTGCAGGAGGACATCATAGGCGAAGGGCTGCGTCTCACTCGGATTCATCACGAGCGCAGCAAACTCGGACACAGGCGCGGACACCGACGACGACGCCTGCGTGACGAACCGGATGTCTTCGAGCCGGACATCCGGCGTGCCGTCTTCGCCTCGCTGCCACCCGGACAGCCAACGCAGCCGCACGAATCTCGCCTCAAGCGCCGGCGACAGCGTTACCGTCGCGCGGCCGTCGACCGACCCGACGCCGGACCCGCTCGCCACACGCGCCTGGGGACCGTACGCCCCGCCGTCGGGCGAGCCCGACAGCAGGAACTCGCGCACGCCGAACGAGCGGATCGAGCCCTGGTCGCGCTCGATGACGGGCGCAAACACGACATCGGTGACCGCGGCGTGCCCGCCGAGGTCGAACGTGACCTCCGTCAGCGTCGGGTAGCCGCCCGCCAGGTCGGGAATGCCCGCGGGCGCCGTAACGCGAAGGCCCCACGGCGCTCCGTCGGAGGCCACATCACCGACAACACGGAGGACCGGCTCGTTGGTGACGAACTCCGTCACGTCGGCGACGCGGAACACCTCGCGCGGATAGCGCAGATCGATGGCCACGCCCGCACGCAACGACGCCGCGCAGACGGCGAACGCGATCGCCACCGCAGCGGCAGGCGGTCTACGTAGGGACATCGGCCCCTCCCTGACCCGGCGGCGCCGCCAGAATCCGGTCGACTAGCGTCTTGGGATCGCTCAACCGCATCTCCACATCGATCACCACGTACGGGAGGCCCACGCGTCCCCGCCACTTGGTCGCGTCCTTCGCGGTCGTCACGACGAGGCGGCCCTCGGCCCTGGCATCGACTCGTCGGAAGTCGCCGTCAGTGTAGGCGTGATGGTCCCGGTAGCGCATCATCTCGGCGTCCGCGCCGAGCTCCCGCAGCGTGCGCTCGAACGACCGCGGCGATCCGACGCCGCACACACCCAAGACGCGCGCGCCCGCGAGTTCTTCGAGGTCCAACGGCTCGCCGGCGGGCTCGCGCCGCGCCCTCACGGCGACGTGCTTGCCGGTCAGGACCAACGCCTGCGGCGCGAATGTGCCCACACGCTCGCGAGCCGCAGCGATGTCGGTCGCCTCGCCATGCCCGGTAAGCACGACGATGTCCGCATCCCGCAGGGCCTCGGGGCCTTCGCGGAGGCGGCCGGCCGGCAACACGCGGCCGTCGCCGAACGGCCGTCGAGCGTCGAGCAGGACGATGTCGATGTCGCGGGCCAGCGCGTGGTGCTGGAATCCGTCGTCCACGACGATGATGTCGAGGTCGGCGTTGGCAGCTAGCCACTCCGCCGCGCGCGCCTTCGGCCGACCGGCCGCGATCGGGACATTCGGCAGCGCTTCGGCGAGCATCACCGTCTCGTCGCCAACGCGTGTCGCGGCGTCGTGCGGCATGTCCGCGCTCGTCACGATGTCGCAGCGGAACCGGTGACCGTCGGCGGCCTCACGCCGGGCCGGACGCGCCCCATAGGCGCCGGTGACCACGCCGACGCTGTATCCCCGCTTCTGAAGCGAACCCGCCAGGCGCGCGACTATAGGCGTCTTACCGACGCCGCCAACGACCAGATTCCCGACCGACACGACGCGAACCGGCAGGCGGACATCAGAGCGCGCAAGGCGTCGACGCCGGCCGGCCACGGCCCGCACCACGGCCGCGAGAGGCGTCAGGCACAGAGCAGCGGCGCGGCGCCCCAACATCCTATTCGTGCGCCCACGACCGCGCCGTCTCGGCTACGATCGCGGCCGCGCGTTGCATCGCCCCCGGCGGGCCGAGCTTCGCCCGCATGTCAGAGAACGCGCCGCTCTGCGAATCACGCGCCGCGTCGCTGACGAGAAGCTCCGTGACCGCCGATCCCAGGAAGCGGCCGCTTACGTCGGACTGGTAGTATTCGGGACACGCGCGCCGCCCCGCCAGCAGATTCGGGAGCCCGGAATGCTCCACGCGGACGAGGCGTCGCACGACGGCGTATGTCAACGGAGACAGCCTGTACGCGATCACCATCGGCGTGCCGATGATGGCGCACTCCAGCGTCACCGTTCCAGACGCCGCGATAACGGCGTCGCTCGCGCGGATGGCTTCGTACGTGCTCCCGACCACGACACGCGCGCCGCGGATCGTCGCCATAGCCGTCACCTCAGCCACCGACGCGTCCGACGTCGACCCGGACAGGGCTACGACCGCGGCGGCGTCCGGCGCGCTCTCGCGAACGACGTCCAAGGCGTCGAGCATGGGAGGCAGGAGACATCCCAGTTCGCGCGTCCTGCTGCCCGGCAGCAGACCTACAACCCGGCCCGAGTCAGACAGACCCAACGCCTCGCGTGCGCCGCGACGATCGGGCAAGCCGTATGCGTCGATCGTGTCCACGAGCGGATGGCCGATGAATTCCACGTCTGCGCCGGCGTCTCGGTAGAATCCTGCCGCGAACGGCAGCAGGCACAGAACTCGCGTGGCGACTTGGGCGACGATCCGCCCTCGACGGCGACGCCACGCCCACGCCTTCGGTGGGATCAGGTATACGACGGGAACGCCAAGCGAACGCGCCTGCGCCGCCAGACCGAGGTTGAAATCGGGGAAGTCCACCGTAACAAGGACATGCGGGCGGTTGTCGCGAATCCAGTCGCGTAGCGTCCGCCGTTTGCGGAGGAACGCCGGCAGCGACCGCGCGACCTCCACCAGGCCCAGAACGCTGGAGTCTCGGATATCGATGAGGAGTTCGGCGCCGGAGTCTGCCATCTCACGTCCGCCCATGCCGACGATGCGCGCGCCCGGTTCGCTCGCCAACAGCTCGCGCGCCAGCATCCCAGCGTACACATCGCCGCTGGGTTCGCCGGCGCTGATGCACACGGTAAGCGGGACGCTCACGCGCTACGAGCGCGCAGGTAATCCAGGATACGCCTGGAGCCTTCGCGCACCCCCTCGGTCGAGGTCGCGACGGAGATGCGTATCCAGCCGTCCGCCGAGGCTCCGAAGGTCGCGCCGGGCGCGACCGCCACGTGGGTCTCCGCGAGGCATTCCTTGGCGAAGTCGTAGGAGGCCATGCCCGTCGCGCGGATGTTCACGAGCACGTAGAACGCGCCGCTCGGGGAGTAGGTGACGAAGCCCGTCGGGGAGAGCGTGTCCAGCACGATTTCCTGGCGTGTCGCGTAGGCGTCCACCATCTCGCGGACGCAGTCCTGCGGGCCCGCCAGAGCGGCCTCGGCGGCCTTCTGCGAGACCGACGGCGCGCACGAGTAGTACGGCTCCTGCAGCTGGATCATCGCGCGCGCAATGCGTTCCGGGGCCACGGCGTATCCCACGCGCCATCCGGTCATCGCGTACGACTTTGAGAAACTGTAGGCGGTGACGACGCGGTCGGCGTCGTATCGGCCGGGACTGACATGCTCGGGCCCAAACGTGAGCTTCTCATACGCCTCGTCGGACAACACGTACAGATCGCGTCGACGGGCCACCTCCACCAACGCCTGGACGGTCTCGGCCGGGTAGGCCGCTCCCGTCGGGTTGGCGGGCGTGTTGATGACCAGCATCTTCGTGCGCGGCGTCACCAGCGCTTCGACGGCCGCGGGATCAGGCACGAACCCGTCCTCCTCCCGGAGGATGTACGGGACGGGCGTAGCTTCGCGCGCGTGCGTGAGCATGGCGTAGTTCGTCCAGCCCGGTTCGGGTACCAACACCTCGTCGCCCGCGTCGACCAGAGCGACGAACGCGCTCGCGACGGCGCCCTCGGACCCGACCGTGATGAGGACGTTCTCGGTCGCGCATTCGATCCGGTTTTCCGCCCGCACTTTCTGAGCGCAGGCCTCGCGGGTGGAGTCGAGGCCGGCGTTCGGCGTGTAGGCGGTGAACCCGTCCACCGCGGCCTGATGTGCAGCCTCAATGATGTGCGGCGGCGTGCGGAAGTCCGGCTGGCCGACTTCGAGGTGGATCGCGTCGGGGATGCGCGCCGCGAGATCCATCACGAGGCGGATGCCGGAGATCGGCATGCGCTCCGCGCCGCGCGAGAGCGGCTTGACGTCGGTCACGCGTGTCCTCTCTGGTTGGGCCCTGGCTACGACCGCAGCCAGCGTACCACCGGGCGCGCGGACGGGCAACGAACGGCCCCGCGACGGCGTCGCCGCCTGCTGGCGCGCTCTCTCGGCACCCCAAACCGTCGGCGTTCGTGCAACCATAGTAGGGCCATCTCAAGAGCCGGAGGCGTCGCGACGTGGCAGATACTCTCATCAGACCGGCGCGCGAAGGCGACGTGGACGGCATGCTCGCGATCTACACGCCCATCGTCTCAGAGACCGCCATATCGTTCGAGGAGACGCCGCCGGACGCCGAGGAGTTCCGTCGAAGGGTGCGCGCCATCGGGGAGGGCAGCCCGTGGCTCGTGTGCGCAACGGGTGAGCGCATCCTGGGCTACGCCTATGCCTCGCCGTTCCACACACGCGCGGCGTACCAGTGGACGGTCGAGGCGACGGTCTACGTGGCGGCCGACGCGCGCCGCCGAGGCGTCGGTCGGGCGCTGTACACGTCGCTGTTCGAGTGCCTGAAGCTCCAGGGCCGCCGGACGGCCGTCGCCGTGATCGCCCTGCCCAACGCCGGGAGCGTCGCGCTGCACGAGGCGATGGGTTTCGCGCCCGTCGGGGTGCTGCCCCGAGCCGGATACAAGCACGGCGCGTGGCAGGACGTCGGGTACTGGTCGCTCGCGCTAAGCGATGCTGGCCATCCCTCCGCGCCCATCATGCCGGACGCGCTCGCGGGCGATACGCGCTGGAGCCGCGCCATTCGCACGGGCGAGCCGCTTCTGCGTCCGTAGCGCGTCGGATGCCACCCGGCCGATGCACGCTATAATCAACCGTGCCGACGCAGACGCCAGCCACCGATGAGGTGACACGCCGCCATGCTGTCAGGATGCCCACTCGCTGCCGCGATCCGTAGCGCCATTGAGGAGCATTCAGACCGCCACATCCCGAGCGCCGCTGACCAGACCGCGAGGGCCGGCGGAATGACCTCCCCTGAGCTGACGCCATGAACACCTGCCGCGCGCTGGCCTTCGACGTCTTGCGGGAGTTCTCTCGCGCCGAGAACCCCGAGCTCAAGGACATCCTCGACGACGCCCTACGTGAATCCGAGCTGTCGTCTGGCGACCGACGCCTGGCCGCGGAGCTCGTGTACGGCACCGTACGATGGCGCCGACGGCTGGATCGCATCATCAAGGAGTGCGTCTCGCACCGGTTCAGCGTGAAGCCGGCCGCGCGCGAGCTGCTGAGGATGGGCATCCACCAGCTCATGATAATGGACCGGGTCCCTCCGCACGCGGCCATCTACGAGACGGTCGAGCTGGCGAAACGCCACCGGGCGGCCCCCGGGTTCGTGAACGCGGTGCTGCGACGCATCCAACGCGACGGCGACCCCGTCCGCTACCCCAGCCCCCGCAAGAACCCCATTGCGCATCTGGCGTTGTACTACTCGCTCCCGAATTGGATCGTGGGCCGCTGGGTAGAGCGGAACGGGCCCGAAGCCGCCGCCGAGATGTGCAACGCCGCCAACGCGCCACCCGGGATGACTCTCCGCGTCAACACGATGCGCACGGAGCGCGACGCCGTTGCCACGCGCCTGGAGCAAGCCGGCGCCACGGCGGTGACGACCACCTACTCGCCGGACGCGTTGCGCGTGGGTCGCATGCCCCCGCTGACCGAGGCGGACGTGTTCCGCGAGGGCCTCTGCGTCGTGCAGGACGAGAGTTCGCAGCTCGTCACGCATTTGCTCGACCCTCAGCCCGGCGAGACGGTACTCGACCTGTGCGCGGCGCCGGGCGGCAAGACGACGCACATCGCGGAACGCATGCGCGACACCGGCGTGATCGTCGCCTGCGACATCGCCGCCGGCGGGCTGGCCCGAGTGCGCGAGAACGCGGAGCGGCTTGGTCTGTCCTGCATCGACACCCGTCTGCACAACGGCCGACACCAGCTCACGGAGTACCGCGGGATCGCCGATCGCGTGTTGGTGGACGCGCCGTGCTCGGCGCTGGGGATCCTGCGGCGACACGCCGACGCCCGGTGGGGCAAGGAGGAGAGCGCCATCGCCGGCCTTGCCAACGAACAGCTCCGCCTGCTCGACGCCGCGGCCGGACACGTCAAGCCGGACGGAGTCTTGGTCTACGGCGTCTGCACCGACACGCCCGAGGAGACGGTCGGCACGCTCACGGCGTTCCTCGACAAGCACCCGTCGTTCCGCGTGGAGCCGGCATCCGATTTCATCCCCGCCCTGTCCGGCGACGCTCAGACATCGGACGGAGCGTTGTCGGTGACACCGCATCGGCATAACATGGACGGGTTCTACGCCGCGCGCCTCCGCCGACATCAGTGACAGGAGCGGGATGACCGAGCGATGCCTGACCCACCACTCACGCACGTCCGCAACATCGGCATCATGGCGCATATTGACGCCGGCAAGACGACCACGACCGAGCGCGTCCTGTTCTACACGGGCAAGAAGCACAAGCTCGGGACCGTCGACGACGGCACGGCCGACATGGACTGGATGGACCAGGAGCGCGAGCGCGGCATAACGATCACCTCGGCCGCGACGACCTGCTTCTGGAACGACCACACGGTCAACATCATCGACACGCCCGGGCACGTCGACTTCACCGTCGAGGTAGAGCGATCGCTGCGGGTGCTAGACGGCGGCGTGGTCGTGTTCTGCGCCGTTGGCGGCGTCGAGCCGCAGTCGGAAACCGTGTGGAAGCAAGCCGATCGCTACGGCGTGCCGCGCATCGCGTTCATCAACAAGATGGACAGACGCGGAGCCAACTTCGACCGCGTCCTCGAGATGATGCAGGAGCGCCTCGGGGCGACGCCCGCGCCGGTGCAGATTCCCATCGGCGCCGAGGACGAATTCGTCGGCGTCATCGACCTGATCGCGAACGAGGCCAAAGTGTGGCGCGACGCCGACCAGGGCGTCGAGGTACACGCGGGCCCCATCCCGGCCGAGCTGCTTGAGACCGCGGAAGCCGCCCGCGCCGAACTCGTCGATGCGGTGGCGACGGCGTCCGAGGACGACGACGTTATCGAGCAGTACCTCGAGACCGCGGAACTCACGGAAGAGCAGATTCGCACAGGGCTGCGCGCCGCCGCGCTCTCCGGCGACGTCATACCCGTGTTCTGCGGCGCGTCGCTCAGGAACCGTGGCGTGCAACTCCTCCTTGACGGCATCATCGACTACCTTCCGTCGCCTTTGGATGTGCCGCCGGTGGCGGGGCAGGACCCCAAGACGGGCGATGCCCTGGCGCGCGCGGCCCGAGACGACGAACCCCTGTCCGCGCTGGCGTTCAAGATCGCGGCCGACCCGAACGTGGACCGCGTCGTCTTCGTCCGCATCTACTCGGGCGTCCTGAAGTCGGGCTCGGTGCTGTGGAACCCACGGCTATCACAGCGAGAACGCGTGACGCGCATCCTACGCATGCACGCCAACCGGCGCGAGGTCGTTCCCGAGGCGCGGGCGGGCGAGATCGCGGTCCTCATCGGACCACGCCACACCGGCACGGGCGACACGCTTTGCACGCGCGACAGCCCAATCGTGCTCGGCTCAATGCATTTCCCTGAGCCGGTGGTGTCGATGGCAGTCGAACCGAGGAGCGACCGCGACAAGGACGCCCTCGAGGAAGCCCTCGCAGTCCTGCAGGACGAGGACCCCACCGTGCGAGTCCATGAAGACCCCGAGACTGGGCAGTGCATCCTGTCCGGGATGGGCGAGCTCCACCTGGAAATCCTCATCGATCGCATGGAGCGGGAGTTCAAGGTCGAGGCCCGCGCCGGACAGCCGCAGGTCGCCTACCGGGAGACCATCGGCATGGCTGCCGATGCGGTCGGTCGCTACTCCGTCCAGATAGAGGACGAGGGGCTGTTCGGGCAGGTCGCCGTACGGGTCGAGCCCATGGAGGCCGGCGCCGGGACCGAAGTCACCGACGCCATACCCGAGGGCACGCTGCCCGGGGCGTTCCGCGAGGCCGCGATGCGCGGCGCGCGGGGGGCGCTGAGCAACGGCGTCCTGGGGGGATTCCCGCTCCAGGATGTCCGCGCGACTCTGACCGCGGCCGAGATGCACGAGACGCTGTCCAACGAGACCGCGTTCGACGCCGCCGGGTCACAAGCCGTCGCGAACGCTCTGCACAAGGCCGCGCCCGCGCTGTTGGAGCCGATAATGACCGTGCAAGTCGCGATGCCCAGCGATTACGTAGGCCGCGTCATGGGCGATCTCAACGCGCGTCGCGTGCAGATCCTCGGCGTGGACGCTCGCGACATGGACGAGGTCATCATGGCCGAGGCGCCGTTGGCGGAGATGTTCCGCTACACAACGGCTCTCCGCTCCATGACGCAGGGACGCGGCACACACACGCTGGAGTTCTCGCGCTACGAGGCTGTGCCGCCCACCCTCGTTGAAGGCCTGCTGTGATGCCGTACTCGATCCGCCGCAGCGGCGCCTGGGCAGCCTATCCGGCGGCGCACCACGCGATGCCTTGCTCGACCACCCGCTGGAACGCGGGCTCCTTCCACGTGTCGTTGTCGTGGCCGGACTGCAGGCAGAACACCCGCGACTCCCCAACCTGGCGCGTCCACGCGAGCGTGTCCATGCTCAGCTCGTGGTCGGTCGTTAGCAGCGCGTGGCTGTCATCACCGCAACTGTTCATTGAGTAGGTCTCGTCGATCATGCTCCACGGCTCGACCCCGGCGGTGATCGGATGGTCGCGGTCCACGACATCCACATCGAGGCGCTGTGCGAAGTCGTAGCCGAAGCCCCGCTCCTGCACGCCGACGAGGTCCGCCCACCACGGCCACTCCAGATACGCCAGCACGGCGTGGTGCATAACGAGAACGCCCTGTCCTCTCTCTACGATGCTCGTCAGCGCCCCGCATTCACGGGAGCCCTCCGCAGGCGTTCCCTGATGGAAGTTGTAGAACAGCACGATGTCGTAGTCAGCGGCGACCCCTCCCACGTTCGCTACGAAATCCTCCAGGGGCTGGATGTACGCGTCCACCGACGCCATCCCACGGAACAGCGCGTGGAAGTTCGGAACGTCGTACGCGTGGTCCCCCGTAATAACCGCGACACTGGTCCTGCCGTCGCTCCCTAGTGGGCTCATCCTCGGTCCTTCCGTGGATGGCCGGCGCCCAGCTGAGAGAGGGCGCTGGCCGAACTTGCGTGACCCCTACTCCGCCGCTGGCGGAAACCTGAGTATCTGGGCCGCCGACTCTCCCATCAGCCGCGCGCGGTCTGCCTCGCCGATGCCGGGCAGGAGCTCCGTCAGCGTCCCGGCCGTCGCCGCGTAGCCGGGATCGTCGGCGATCCATGGGTAGTCCGAAGCCCACATCAGCCGCGAGCTGCCGAACGATCCTGACAGGGCGCCATGCCACCCGGCGATGTCGCGATACGGGTATGGTTCCCGGCTGAAGGCGTACTGCCCGGACAGCAGCACGGACACGTTCTCGTACTGGGCGAGGCGCCACGATGTGTGCATCGCCGGGTTGTACGACGGCACGCTGATGTGCGGACGCCCGTTGTCGTCGATCGAGAATCGGCCACGCCCCGGGCAGATGCCGAGGTGGTTCAGCACAACCCGCACGCCCGGGAACGCCTCCACCATGTACGGCAGCAGGTGCGCCTCGGCGGCCTCGACGTAGAGCCACAGGACGTAGTCGTTCCGCGCGGCGCACTCCCAGATCGGCCACGTTGCGACCGTGTCGCGGTTCACGTCCTCGAACGGATCGGTCGGGCCGCCGAGAGCGCGCAGCCGGAAGCCGACGATGCCCGAGCCCTCGCACAGCCCTCGCATGTGGGCGTCAGCGTCGTCGCAGTCGTCGGGGATCAGCCCGATGCCGAGAAAGCGGCCGGGATGCTCGGCCAGACAGCGCCTGAGGTAGGCATGGTTCGCGACCTCGCCGCCGCCGAGTTGCACCAGCACGGCCTGGTCGATGTCGCTCGCCTCCATCGCCGCAAGGAGCCCTTCGACCGGGGCTTCGCTGTCGGCGGGGAACTGGGGGGTTACCTCGCGTGGGAACTCCGCCGTCGCGCGGGCGAAGACGTGCGTGTGCGCGTCTATGCGTCTGCTCATGCCTCTACGCCCAGCAATCGACGTCGCGACGGGGACAGGCTGCCGGCGATATGCGCGTACTGCTCCGGGTTCCGGCGGGCCTCGGTCGCCCGCTCGTAGATGAGGATGATGGACTTGCGCGGCACGTCCGTCCGGTTCTGCATCGGCGTGTGCCATCCGTAGGCGTTGAAGACGACCGCGTCGCCGGCGCGGCCGGGGAAGGTCTGGCAGCCCGGCATGGCGTCGGTGAGGAGCGGCCGTCTGCGCAGGCCGGGCGCCTCGCGATGACTGCCCGGCACGAAGGCGAATTCCCCGCCGTGCGGCGGCACGTCGTCAACGTATATCTGCACCTTGATGTGCAGCGGGTTGGTCCGCCCGACATCGGGATGCCAGGCGCAGTAGGCGAGGGGCCATACCGGCACGGTCCTCACCTGAGCGGCCAGAAACAGGAGCTCGCCGTCGGTGAATCGCAGCAGGCGCCCGTAGTAGCTGGGGTGGTCCACCAGGTCGACGAACGCGGTGTCCTTCGCGAGCGGGTCGGGGATGTCGTAGTACGTGCCCGCGACATCGCCCGCGGCGACTCGCTCCAGCCATCCGTGCTTGCACTCCGCCGCCCAGTGGTCGAACGCCTTCTGGAGCCGCGCGAGCTCGGCGCCGCCCAGCGCGCCAGGCAGCGCCACTATCCCGTCCCTGTCCCAGCGACGCATCTCGTCGGGCGTGGGCGTCCGCGGCAGGGCGGTCGCATCCGCGTTGGTAGCGTTGGGCTCGCGCATGTGCGTCCTTCCCTATGTCGCGCTGCGGGCGGCCGACCGCACGACGCATCGGTCGCGAGTCCACGCGTCGCGGTAGTACGTCGTCGGGTGCAGGTCGTCGTTGAGCCGCGCCATCCGGCTCCGAAGCTGCTCGCGCCGGTCTCGCGCGACCGCGCGGTGGTCGGGGTCCGACGCCAGGTTCAGCTCCTGGAACGGGTCCTCGACGTTGTCGAACAGGTACTCCGCGTCCCCCTCACGCGCGATGGCGTACGTGTACCGCTTGTCTCGCAGTGCGCGCCATTCGTCGCCATCGAGCCACTGGTACGTGTGACCCATGCCCTGCATCAGCGCCGCGTCCGGCTCCGGCCCGCTCTCGCCGCGCGCGCAATGGCTCAGGTCCATGCCTTCTACGGAATCCGGCGCGTTCAGGCCAAGCAGGCCGAGCAGCGTCGGCATGATGTCCGGCGTGTCGAGGCAGGCATCGGTCGACCCCCGCTTCGTGACCCCTGGCAGACGCATGAGGAACGGAACGCGCACCGCCTCCTCGTAGAAGATCTTCTTCGCGATGCGCCCATGCGCGCCGAACATCTCGCCATGATCCGACGTGAACACCACGAGCGTGTCGTCGGCCAAACCGAGCCGATCGAGGCCGTCGAGCACGCGGCCGAAATTCCAGTCCAGGTTGGCGATCATCGCGTGGTACACCTGCTGCCACATGGGCAGGTCCGGATGGACCGTTTCGCGCCACCACGCGCGGCCCATGCGCGGCGACCAGTATTCGGCCGACCCCTCGCGATATGTCCGCGGGTAACCGAACTCGTAGTCGCGGTATGCACTGGCGTGTTCCTCCGGGACGTTGTCCCACGTCCACGGGTCGTGGGGGACGCCGTAGTTCAGGATCGCGGCGAACGGCCGATCCCCGTCCGACGCGGTGAGCCGTTCCAGCAGCATGTCCGTGTGGACGTCCGGCTCGTAACCATCAACTTCGCGCCGTTCGGACGTGTCCTCGTAGTAGAACGCGCTGTAGTAGCGGTGGTGGAAGTTGTAGCTCGCCCAGTATCCGTCGAACCCCAGCCGGTGCGGCCCGGGCGGGCAATACTGCTCCTCCGGCGTGTGGTCACGCCCGTAAAGATGCCACTTGCCGATGTAGTGCGTGTCGTATCCCGCGCGCGTCAGGACGTGGCTGATGGCGCCATCGTCGGGCATACAGCGCAGCTCGTTGATGACCATGCCCGTGCTGCTAGGATACTTGCCGGTGAACAGGCTGTTCCGATACGGGCCGCACACCGGGTAGCCGGATACGGCGTTCGTGAAATCGGCCGATTCTCCCGCGAACCGGTCGATGTTCGGCGTCGCGCCCACGGGCGAACCGACGTAGCCGCACGCGTCGAGCCGCAGTTGGTCGGCGAGCACGAATAGCAGGTTCGGGCGGGTCATGGGCGTTGCCGCGGTGCGTTACGTCTGGGAGCAGGCTCGGCTAACATACCGATTGGATACGCGCCCGTCAACGCGCGTGGCGGCCAACACCCAAACGGCGAGGAGCGACCACCTGTGCGGCAGGCTGTTCTTGTCACGGGCGGCGCGGGCTACATCGGCTCTCACACAGTTCGACGGCTCCTCGAGCACGGTCGGCGCGTGATCGTGTGCGACGACCTGTCAACGGGACACCGCGAGCCCGTCGGTCTCTTCTCCCACGTGTACGGCCCTGATAGGTTCCTGTTCGCGGAAGCCAGCCTGCTGGACGCCGACGCGCTCCACGAGCTGTTCGCCGAACACGACATCGCGGGTGTGATAGACTTCGCGGCGCGGAGCATCGTGCCCGAGTCCCAGCGCGAACCGAGGCTCTATTTCGAGCAGAACGTCGTCGCCTTCGGCAATCTCCTCGCAGCGTGCGACGGCGTGCCGGTCGTG
>NYZG01000223.1 GCA_002687025.1 Candidatus Poribacteria bacterium | reverse complement strand
TGTCGTGACTGCCATCGCGACGGCGCACACGACGGAGGGACGCGAAGTCCATGAAGACCCCCGAACAGGTCCGACTTGAACAGGGCATGCGATTCATACAGATCCCAGGCCCGAACCCGATTCTGTGTCCTGCCGAAGAGCCGGAAGCGTGGGATAGCTCGATACTCGAGTGCTGCGGCGTCCTCCGGGACGGCGCGTCGGGATGGTCCGATGAGGACAGCGCGGAGACGTACTACCTCTACTACCACGCGAGAACTCGGGACGCCGACAGTTGGGGCGGCCGGGCCGGCTACCGGCTCGGGGTGGCTTCGGCGCCGCATCCCCTCGGCCCGTGGACCAAGCACGACGGGAACCCCGTCATCGACCTCGGCGACGAGGGGAGTTGGGAGGACGGTTGGGTCGCGTGCGCGGCCGTCCTGAAGGAGGGCGAAGACAGCTACTACATGTGGTACAACGGCAACGGCTACATCGGCCTTGCCACCGCGACGCACCCCCTCGGGCCGTGGACGAAGCATCCCGACAACCCGGTTCATGAGCTGTATTCGTACATCGGCGGCGTCGTGCAGCGGGACGGCAAGTATTACATGTACGCCGAATACCCCATCGGCGAGAATTCGCCGGATCAGGGGCCGTTCGTGCTGCTCACAGCGGAGCGTCCCGAGGGGCCGTGGACGGCGCACGACGGACTGCGGCCCGTCCTGGCGCCCGACGGATGGGGCACGTGGGAGGACGGCGGATACTCCGAATCGGGCGTCCTGTACCACGACGACATGTTCCACATGTTCTACGGCGCCACGAAGTGGCACAAGCTGGAGAGCATCGGCTACGCGTACAGCTTCGACGGAGTCGACTGGCACAAGCACCACGGCAACCCCGTGGGCGACCGCCACAGGGACCCCGACGCGAACGCCTTTGCCGAGGTGCACACGCTGTGGGAGCCGCCGTTCTATTACGTCTATCACACGCTGCGATACGTCTCGAAAGGCGGCGAGGACCTCGGCGTGCAGGTGTTCGCCACGGAGACGCCCTTCCGGCTGACGATGCCCCTTCTGTCGGTCCCGCGGCTGGAGGCGGGCGCGTCGACGTCTCTCGCCGAGTGCCCCGCGGTGAGCCTGGAGCGGGCGTCGTGGCTGTCGATCGAAGTGTCCGCCCGCTACGTCGGCGACTCGTGCCGCAGCCCCGTCGCGCGCGTGAAGGGAAGCAGTGACGGCGTCAGCTACAACACCGAGGACCTCGCGACGTTCGACTTGCCCGCGCGGGCGGACGAGACCGTGAGCGCGACATTCCCGCTGGCCCCGGACGCGATGTTCGTGAAGGTCGCCGTCGAGAATCCCAGCCAGGACGGCGAGATCCTCGATGTTGTGGTAAGTGCCACGCTCGGGGCTGCTTGAGACCGGGCCGGCACGACCGTGATTCCGCGGCCCTGCGAAGACGCGAAAGGGCGTGATGTCCCGGGCCAGGCGCGCTGCGGAGCGCTCCGCGACGGCGCCGACGAGGAGGCGCGGCGCCCCGCCGCGGTGACGGAGGAGTATCCACGGGCCGCACTTGCGGCGGAGGCCCGGTCGGCTATCAATGCAGAGGAGGGCCTGCCATGACGCATCACGACATCCGTAAACGTCCCGACACACACCGAGTTACCGATCTGCGGGAACGCGTGCGCGCCGCGATGGACGTGCCGCCCGCCAAATGGGACTGTCCCGCCCGCATCTCCGACGAGGACATGTTCGCCCCGCTGCCGGTGCGCAAGGCGCGGGCCATCGCCCTCAAGCTGGCGCACATGCCCACCGACGAGTGGTCCGGCCAGCTCATCGCCGGGTCCATGACGCTGGAGGAGCCACGCCTCCACGCGGAACGGGGCTTCCCCGGATACACGACAGAGCAGGAGCGCGACGACGCGAAGGCTCTGGGGGTCAGTACGCATTCGGTCTTCGGACATGTCGTCCCGGACTACCCACGCCTGCTGACGAAGGGCCTGCGTGGCATCATCGCGCATGCGGAGTCGGAACGGTTCGCCGCCGAGAGCGACGAGGAGCGCGCCTTCCTGGAGTCCGTCGAGATCGCCTGCGCGGGGGTCATGGACTTCGCGCGGCGCCTGGCGGGGCAGTGCGATCGCGACGCCGCGGCCCAGCCGGACCCCGTTCGCGCCGACGAACTGCGACGCATGGCAGCCAACCTCAGGGTCGTCCCAGCGGGGCCGGCGGAGGATTTCTGGCAGGCGTTGCAGTCGGTGTGGCTGCTGCACATGGTGTTTCACTCGACGATGAACGGGAACGCCATCGGCAGGATCGACCAGTACGCATGGCCGTACTTGGAACGCGACCTGCGTGAAGGCCGGATCGACCTCGATTTCGCCGCCGAACTGGTGGACTGCTTCTGCCTCAAATTCAACGAGCGGGCCAAGACCACCGCGGAGCAGAAGACCGACGCGCGCGAAACGGCGACTCCCAACTTCCGACGCCGCACGCGGCACTACACCTCATCGCAGGTCGGGTCCGAGCGCGACAGCCTGGACGCAACCAACCACTGGCTACAGAACATCATCGTCGGCGGCCTCACGACGGAGGGCGAGGACGGCACGAACGCCCTGACGTACCTGACGCTGGAGAGCTACCGACGGCACCAGATGACGAACCCGCTCGTGACGGTCCGCACACACTGCGAGTCGCCAGAGGAACTGCTCACCTACTCCTGCGAGATACTCAAGGAGGGTGGCGGGATGCCCGCCATCTTCAACGACGAAGCGCTCGTGCCGGCGTTGGAACGCATCGGCATACCCACGCCGGACGCACGCGACTACACGAACGATGGGTGCTGGGAAGTCATCATCCCCGGCAGGACCGACTTCCGCTTCCAGCGGCTGAGCCTGATGCTCTGCCTAGAATGGGCTCTGAACCGTGGGGTCTCGCGCGAAGGCCCGGTCGAGGACGACGAAGGCCCGCGACGACATGGCGAGGACACCGGCGACCCGCGCGGCTTCTCGTCCTTCGAAGACGTCTGGGCAGCCTTCCGAAGCCAACTCGACGGCATGATCTCCGCCGTCGTCGAGCGGGTCGTGAACACCATCGACGACCGCCACACGATCGCGCCCGTGCCGCTGCTGAGCGCGCTGGTGGACGGCGCGATCGAGAGCCGGCGGGACATGACTGCCGGCGGTGCGAAGTTCCGCACCTTCGGGATGCTTGCCGAGAGCGCCGCGCACACCATCGACTCGCTCACAGCGATCAAGCAGGTCATCTTCGAGGACCACGCCGCGACAATGGAGCAACTGTGCGACGCGCTCGACGCCGACTTCGAGGGATACGCGTGGCTCAGAGCCAAGATGCAGGCGGCGCCTAAATACGGCAACGCCAACCCCCGCGCCGACGCCGTGGGTCGTCAAGTCATGGACGCCTTCACGTCTACCGTCGCGACACACGCGGAGCGCCTCCCCACGGAGATGAAATTCCCGTGCGGCGTCGCCACGTTCTCGTGGTACGTCGGCATCGGCGAGGGGCTGGGCACGGCCCCGGACGGCCGCCTGGCGGGCGAGCCGGTGTCGTCGAACTTCTCCCCCGCGCTCGGGCAGGACGACGACGGCCTCCCCGGCGCGGTCCTGAGCTATGCGAACATGCCGCATAGCAACCTCCCGGCCGGCGGCCCGGTGGATCTGCGTGTGCCTCGAAAGCTGGTGGACGACGACATCGGCACGGCGCGTATGGTCGCCCTGCTGCGCAGCTTCGTCGCGACGGGAGGGGCGATGATGACGCTCACGGTCGTCGACGCTGAGGAGCTGCGCGCGGCGCGCCGAGAGCCGGACAACTACCGGTCGCTCCGCGTCCGGATGGGCGGCTGGTGCGCCTACTTCACGATGCTCAGCCCCGAGCAGCAGGAGCATCAGATACGGCGTCAGGAGGGCGGCCTATGAGCGCCCAAGTGGCAGCCACCGACATCAGCGGCACGCTGTTCGACATCGACACGTTCGCGATCCACGACGGCCCCGGAATCCGCATGGCGGTCTACCTCAAGGGGTGTCCCTTGGAGTGTGCCTGGTGCCACAGCCCGGAGTCTCAGATCGCGGCGCCCGAGGTGATTCTCGTGCGCGATCGGTGCGCGTATTGCGGCACGTGCGAGCAGGTGTGCCCCCGCGGCGAGCACGCCGTCGGCGCCGCGTCGCATGACATCCGCCGGGAGGACTGCATGTTGTGCGGCGGGTGCGTGGAGAACTGCGCCCAGCGCGCGTTGTCGATCAAGGGGTACACGGCCTCGGCGGCCGAGGTGGTCGCGAAAGCCGTGCGCATGGAGCCGTTTTTCACGTACTCCAGCGGCGGCGTGACGCTGACCGGCGGCGAGGTTACTCAGCAGGTAGACTTCGCCGAGGCTGTCCTCGCGGGCTGCCGCGAGCGCGACATCCACACGGCGATCGAGACGTGCGGCATGTGCTCGTGGCCGGCGCTGGAGCGTCTCGCCGCGGTGAGCGACCTCGTCCTGTACGATCTGAAGCTCATCGACGACGACGCGCACAGACGATGGACCGGGGCCTCGAATCGCCCCGTATTGGACAACGCGTCGAAGCTCGCGGGGTACGGCGTGCGGACGCGCGTGCGCGTGCCTCTGATACCGGAGATAACCGACACGGAGGAGAACCTCCGCGGCATCTACGCCTTCATGCGACGCGTCGGCCTGTCGGAAGTGGAACTGCTGCCATACAACCCGTCGGCGTCGGCGAAGTACGAGTGGCTGGGCCGTGACTACCGCATCGAGGGCGAACCCCAGGCAGCGGATGCCGTCTCGCGCATGCGCGACGAGGCGGCCGCGATGGGGTTGACGCCTGTGGCCGCGTAGGCCGGCCCTCCGGGGCGCCTGTGGCGCCCACAGGCACAGCGCGCCGGGACGGGAGTGAAGCGCGACGGCGGCGCCGTGAACACGTACGATCTGCGGGGAGTGCGACCAGTGCCCTGCCCTGAGTGAAGACAACCGGCCGCCTGTTTCCGCGCCGTGATCTTGTCGGTCCTTGCCATGCGCGTCACGCCGGGAGATAGTCGGGCGCCCCGCATGGGTGTCAGGAGGCCGACGCGCATGGGTCTTCTCCGAGCACGACAGACGCAGTGGGTCTGCATACCTTTGGTCGCTCGTTCTCTCGGCTCGATAGAGGCAGCGCAACTGTTAGGACCATCCTCACATGGGGGCGCCCGTGGTCGGGAATGCCTACGCTTACAGCGCCTGCTACCAGCTAGCTATCGCGGCGGGCGTGCTGCTCACGATCTTCACGCTCGTACGACGTCGGTCGATGTCCGCGGAGTGGCTGCTACTTCTCGCCGCCTGTTTGGTCGCCGGAGTAGTGGGATCCAAGCTCGCCACGCTTCCGTTGCGCGAGGTCCTCGACGGGGCGCGCCACACAGGGCTCCTTCCACAGACGACGCGCAAGTCGTTTCTAGGAGCGGTCTTCGGCGGACTCATCGGCATCTGCATCGCACGCCGTTGCCTTGGGTTCCGGACTTCTGTCCTGGATGTCCTCGCTATACCGCTGCTGATCTCACTCGCTGTGGGTCGCGTGGGTTGCTTCCTGACCGGGTGCTGCTTTGGAACGGTGACGCACCTGCCGTGGGCCGTGCGCTACGCTGCTGGAACACCCGCCCATGACACACACGTTCGACAAGGGCTCATCGGTCCAGAGGCGCTCGCCTCGCTGACCGTGCATCCCACACAGCTCTACGAAGTTTGCCTCGCGCTCTGTATCGCCGCGGCTCTGTGGCTCGTACAACGGCGGCTGAGGGCTCCTGGGAGTGTGTTTCAGGCCGCCGTGGTTCTGTATGGCGCGTGCCGGTTCGTCGGCGAGTTCACGCGCGAAGGCGCCCCCAGCTACTGGATCCTCAAGCCGGCGCAATGGTCGCTGCTTTGTGTGGTGGCTGTATCCACCGCAATCCTCGTATGCAGGGAACGCCGAGGTTGGCATCAGCAGCGCGCGTCGCGCCCCGACCTCGGAGGGCTACACAGGAACCTCCTCTGCGCCTGCGGGACTGTCGCCACAGTCATCGTCGCCCGACATTGGTTCACGGCTCTGGAGCGTTCCGTCCTCGGGGTCATCGCGGTGGTCGCCGTCGCTGCCGTCGGACGTCACGTACTCTCGTACGCTCTGAGAGCCCGTTGGATGCCAGCTCTTGCCAGCGGCACGGTGTTCCTGACGCTGGCTGTAGGAACCGGCTGGCAGCCATACGCGCGGGCCGAATCCGACGACACCGGCTATTGGACGATCGGAACGAACGCGGGCCAAGGGCGGTACTTCGACGAGTCGTGCGGCGGAAGGACGTTCTACTCTTACAGCGCGTACGGGCCGGAGCTCTCGCATACCGACGGGCTGGGTGGGGAGAACGCGCTGACGCTCGGCCTGCGAACAACGCAGATAGTCCGAGAGGAGGAGGAGTCGGACGGCGAGCATCACGCCCCCG
>NYZG01000222.1 GCA_002687025.1 Candidatus Poribacteria bacterium | reverse complement strand
TCTGGTCTGTGGGTCGAGGGTCGCCCAGGAGGTCTCTACGCCCAGATCTCGCACCCCTGTCGGCGTCCGACAGCCGGGAAAAGCCCCGATCAGCCCCTTCGGGGCGCGGTAGTCGTCGCAAACGGGCTTCCAGGCGTCGCCCCATGGGTACCGATGGTTCTCGGGCCCCGCCGCCGCATAGAGCGTGCCGTCCGGGCCGATGGCGAGGTCCATGATGTGCCCGCCGTACGGCCCATCCGTGGAGTGCCATGTGCCGATTCCGCGGCCTGCCAAGGCCTCGACGGCCATACACGCCAGGACGGCGCAAGCCCACGCGAACGAGGCGCCGCGGGCGCTTTCCATACGCTGCATCTTTCGTTCACCTGCTGAGCGAGAGGATGACGCGCGGGGCAACTATCTACCATTTGAGTATACAGAACGCGCGGGACCGGCGCTGTGGCGGGCGGAGGTCACGAACGCCGGCCGACGTGCGCGTCTACCCATGCGGCGATGTCGGCGTCCGGCGCCTGCGTCGCGACCGCCCTGTTACGGCCGTCTACGGACCGATCGACGAGTGTCGGACGTGGATGCAACGCCTCGACGAGGTCCGGGATGTCCCCCGCCGTCAACACGCCCGGCACGAGCGCGTCATGCGGTATGTGGCAATGCGCGTGGTCGAGCAGAGCCGCGTAGCCGGTAAGCATCCCTCGCGCGACGACGCAGCGCACGTGCGGCTCGTAGAGCGCGGCGAGGGCCGCCAGAAGGCCGCCCGCGGGCTCCGACAGATGCGGCTCGGCGCCCTCACCGATGAGGGGTTCGACCCACTCCGGTGGGTTCCGCGGAGAGAACGAGTCGCCCCAGACCCCGACGCTCGCCCACGTAGCGCGGAGATGCCGCGCCAGCCCGCGCATCGCCCGCAGCTTGGTTCCGAGCAGCGATCCACCCAGCATCCATTCAGTGGCGGACATCGATGTGGTCGCGCCGCGCCACGTCCGGTCGGCGTTCGGTTGCAGTTCGCCCGTCATCGGCAGGTCGGCGAGACACACCGCGATGTCCCGCGCGAGCAGGTCGGCGATCTCGTCCGCGCGATGGGCGAGGAATCCCTGTTTCCCCTGCTGCGCAACGCATAGAACGACGGCACGGCCCGTGGATTCCGGCGGCGTTAGTGTCAGAGTCGTGAGCTGCGCGCTGTGAGGCGTGCGCATCGCCTCGCGGCGAATCCGAACGCCGTCCACGTCGGGGCCATCCGCGGCCTGCAAGTTCAGCAGGTCCGAGGGCTCCGTGTCGCCGAGGAGCGTCGTCCAGTCCCGCTGAAGGCGCGCGACACGGCGTGCTGGAGTCAGCGCGGCCAACCCCGCTCGCGCCGCCGCCAGACGCTCGCGGCCGAGGCGCCCGAACACCTCGTACGCAGGTCGTGCGCGCAGACGGTCGCGCATCTCGTCCGTGAGACAGGTGAGCTCCGCCTCGTCGCGCCGCTGCTGCGTCTCATCGGGCATCGCGATGCCGTACCACCGATTCAGCGCCTCGTGGATCATCCGCCGGTGCGCGACGCCGACCTGGTTGCAGTGCGTCGCCTCGGGTGGCGACCCCGTGAGAACGCCCGCCCCGTGCGTGTACGAAAGACGGTCCTCGGCGTCGTAGAAGCCGTAGACCCGCCGCAGCCTGTTCCACACCGGGTCATGCTCGCGATCCCACGCGAACTCGTGTGCGTATATCAGGCGACGCGGCGCGATCGACGCGACGATTGTCCACGGCAGAAACCCGTCCCGCGCGCTGAGTCGCAGGTTCCGCGTGGATTCCCACGAGCCGTGTCCCATGTAGTTGAAGGTGGCCTCGGCGTCCTCCGGCAGCGGATACTGGGTCTCAGGTTGCGGGCCGCCGAAGTTGAACGGGATCGCGCATGAGACGCGTTCGTCGAGCGCAGCAGCGACCGCCGCGGGATCTCCGCCGCCGGCGACGGCGCCCATGAGAATGATCGCGCCGGGGTCCACGGCATCGCGCGTCAGCAGCATGTCGATCCCGCGCCGTATGTCGTGGACCATCCACCCCATGAGACTCTCGCCGATCACGTGAAGCTGCGCCGCGGTCATGTAGCGGAAGCGGTAGTCCTGCCGCGGCCCGGGTGTGTGGTAGCGCCGCTCTCCGTAGCCGAGTTGGTCCATCACCAGCACGTGACATCCGCCGCGCGCCCAGGTGACGCCCATGTCCTGTAGCTCGCCTTGATCCTTCGCGTTGTGGTGGCTGTGCACGATCACTATGGCTGGCGCCGGCCGCGCGCCTGGCGTCGGGCAGTAGAGATTGGCGGTGACGGACACACCGGAACGGCTTTCGTAGATGAGATTCTCGATGGCGTATCCCTCGGCCTCGGTGACGCGCGTCACGTGAGTCTCGGGCGGGGCGCTGTCTGCGACGGGCGCGCCAAGCGAACGACGGAGGGCCGTGAGACTCGGGCGTGAGAACGCCTCCCACTCGTCTCGATTCGACACGCGCGCCCAGAGCGCGGCGTCGCGTCGATTGGCCTCCTCCTGTCGGCGCGCTAGATCGGCACGTATGGCGGCGATGGCGCGCGTACGCTCGGGGACGCTCAATACGTCGGCGTCGATGGAGCGTGCCGCTCGCGCGAAGGACGACATTGGCATCTCAGATTGCGCGTATTGGGCGCTAGTCCGTGCGAGATTGTCGCTGCCAGCGGTGTCGGGGTCTAGGGCGCCTTTCACGCGAGGTCAGACCGACGGAGGGGATTGCGGCTCGATGTAGATTCGGGTATGTTGGACAAGTCCCGTGCGCAGATGGCGCTGCGGGAAGTAAGTGCGGGAAGTAAGGAGGATACCCGATGACTACTCGTCGTGTCTCTGTGTACGCCTCGGCGTTCATCTTCGCGTGTGTCGCTCTGGGGGTCCACGCGTCCGTTTCCCTCCCTGATCCCGATGTCGAGTGGCTCTTCGAGGACGGGTCGGGCGATACCGTCGCCGACACGTTCGGCGCTACCGATGGGACGATCGTCGGATCTGCCACATGGGCGGACGGATCGCTGGTCTTCGACGGCGCAACCGCCGGCGTCAAATTCCCGGACTCGGACCTCATCAACGTCACGAACGGCCCGTGGCAGAACCGCACCGTCATCGCCATCTTCACGCCTGCCGACGTCGGCATTCCCGGCCAGAAGCAGGTTGTTTTCGAGGAAGGTGGGCGCACCCGGGGCGCGGTGATCTACGTGTTCGAAGGCATGGCCTATGCCGGTATGTGGAACCGCGCCGAATACAACTGGAACGGCGAGTGGCCGTCCGCGGCGGCGTCGAGCAACACTGCTCACGCAGTGGCGTTTGTGTTGCGAGACGCGATCGACGCCGTGGAACCGGGCCGCTACGAGATGTGGATGGACGGTCGGATGGTCGCGTCCCTGCCGGGCGGCGAGTTCTACAACCACGGCGACGACACGGGCGTGGGGCACACGAACCAGAACGTGGTGTTCCACGACGACGATGGCAGCGGGACCGATCGAGACTACTACAGCGGGTCGATCGAGTCGATCCGGCTGTGGAACGTCGCATTGCTGCCCGAACACTTAGAGGCCGAGGCCACCGCGGTCGAGCCGCGCGGGAAGCTCTCGGTACGCTGGGCCGCGATCAAGGCGCGGCGCTAGGTCCGCAGGTGGGGCAGCACACACCCCGCCCGCACGATCACGAGTGAGGAGGAGTGCGATGTTGTCCCGTGTAGGAACCTTCGTCTGCGCGTTGAGTATCGCCGCTGCTACGTTGTGCGCGCCAGCGCACGCGGTACCGGACCCCGATGTCGCATGGCTATTCGACGAGAGCGGCGGGAAATCGGTTCCTGATGCGATCGGCGCCGTGAACGGGGTGGTCAACGGCGCTGCGGATTGGGTATCCGGTCTCGAGGGCAACGCCCTGAAGTTCGACGGAGAGACGGTGGTCGAACTCCCCGACTCGCCCCTCATCAACTCGGGTGGCCCCTTTCCCAAACGCACCATCCTCGCGACGTTCAGCGTCGACGATGCTGGGAACGACGCGGAGAAGCAGACGATCTTCGAGGAAGGCGGACGTACGCGCGGCCTCGTCATGTACGTGTTCGACGGCGACGTGTGGGTCGGTGGATGGAACCGTGCCGAGTACAACTGGAACGGCGAGTGGATCTCCGCGCCTATCAAGGCGAAGACGTGGTACCAGGTGGGTCTCGTGATACGTGATGCCGACGGTTCCGTCGAGGATGACAGATTCGAGATGTGGCTGAACGGCACACTCGTGGAGAAACGCCCCGGCGGTCAGTTGCACGCCCACGGCGACGATAACGGCATCGGGGCGGTGAACCAGAACACCGTCTTCCACGACGAGGCGGGTTCCGGCGACAACATCGACTACTTCACGGGCCTCATCGACGACGTACGCCTGTGGCAGGAATCGCTCGTGCCGGCGGACATCGAGACTGCTGCCAGGGGGTTCCTGGCAGTCGACGCGCAGGGCCGGCTCGCCACGCGGTGGGCGTCCCTCAAGACGCGCCACGCGAGTCGGTAGCAGACGGCGCCCATCGCGTGGGGCAAGTCAGGACTTGTCCTAACACGGCCGGACGTGCTAGCCTCCGGCCCGTCTCGCGAAATACCGGTAGGAGGTTGGGGTATGCGTAGGACGCTCTACATCTGTCTCATGGTGTGTCTCGGTGTGTTGTTGGCCGCGCCGTCGGCGTCGTTCGCCGATGTCGAGGCCCCCGTCAGGTTCGAGGCGCTCGACCTGGGTGATCTCGGTGATTTTCACGGCGACGTCGCCGCCGATAATAACCAGGGCTGGGGCTACTGGGGCGGCCGCGAGCCGGTCGTGACGACCGACTGGGTCGTCTTCCCGTTCAAGGGCAAATACTCGTTCATCATCGAGGGATCCAGCCAACAGTTGGTCCCCGAGGACACGGACAACGGGATCTTCGCGGAAGTGGAGCTGCGCGGCCGGTTCCACGGTGAAAACGGCGTGAAGAAACTCGCGGACAACAAGGGCGACTTCCAGAGCGGCGAGGTCGTCATCCTCCACACCCGGCTAAAGGCGGACCTCGCGGCCGCGGAGTGGTTCGTCGACCCCGTCGAAGCGGGCACTGTCGATCCCGAGGGAGTGATGATAATCGAGGACGACCGCCTTCTCGGAATCATCGAGTTCGACGCCGGCATGAAGGCGCAACTCGGCGTCTGGTTCACCAACGACGAGTGGATCCCGGACCCGCCGCCGGCGAAGGACCGCAACATGCGGCTGCGCGCCTTGGAGGTCATTCCGCCCAAGGGATCGTTGGCGGTCGAGGCCGACGGCAAGGCGACCACGAGTTGGGGCCGCCTCAAGGCGTCCCGCTAGAACACACGCGCACGACATCGGTGAGCCCCCGGCCATCGGCCGGGGGTTCCGCGCGTACCTCACTCGCTGATGGAGATGTACCGCCGTGGCCGAGCGGATTCGACCACGGTGGTAGAGCCGGACGACCAACGAACGGACACCGTCGGCGCGCTGCCTTGCTTCTCCAGGCCGAAGAGCAAGCGCGCGTCGCTCGCGGACGCGTAGCCAACTGCCGTGGTAACTTCGCGCGTCTGTGTGACATCCGTCGTCACCGTCACGCGCGCGCCTATGCCCGCCCGGTTCGCCCCACGGCCGACGAGCGTGATCCCCAGCCAGTCGCCGTCGGAGCCCCCGTCGTTCCGAAGCAATGACGGCGCCTCTCCCGTGTTGACCACGAGGATGTCCGTGTCGCCGTCGTTGTCGTAGTCACCGAACGCGGCGCCACGGCTCGATCGGACGGCCGCCAAGCCCATCTCCGGCCCGCCCTCGACGAACGCGCCATGTCCATCGTTCATGTAGAGCACGTCGGGCTGGGCGTACGTGCTCGTGCTGTCCCGCCCCGCCACGTTGACGAGGAGATGTCCGTTTGCCACGAAGAGGTCGAGGTCCGCGTCGTTGTCCACATCCAGAAACGCGGTACCCCATCCCACCAGCGGATACGTGAGCAGCGCTGTACCCGCAGTGTGCGAGACGTCCGAGAAGAGGCCGCCGCCTTCGTTGCGGTACAGGCTGTTCACCTGATCCTGGTAGTTCGTGACGACGAGGTCGAGCCGCCCGTCGTTGTCGTAGTCCCCGAACGCCGCGCCCATTCCGCCCTCCGGCTCGCCGTGCTCGCTGAATCCGACGCCCGCCCAGAACGTCACATCTTCGAACGTGCCGTCGCCGTTGTTGCGATAGAGGAAGTTGCGCGTGTCGTCGTTGGCCACGTAGATGTCCACGTCGCCGTCGTCATCGTAGTCGCCCACGGCGACGCCCAGACCCTTGCCCTCGTCCGAGTGCACCCCGGCTTCCCGTGTGACATCCGTGAACGTGCCGTCTCCGTTGTTGCGGTAGAGGACATCCGCGGCGCCGGGATAGTCGCCGGGACCGCAGTCCGTTCCGAGGCGGCCCCCGCATGGCTCGTAGTCCTCAATGCGGAAGGCGAGGTAGTTGGCGACGTACAGGTCCAGACGCCCGTCCGCGTTATAGTCCACGAAGGCGCCCGATGAGCTCCACGCGGCGCACGCAACGCCGGCCGCGGCCGCAACATCCGTGAACGTGCCGTCTCCGTTGTTGCGATAGAGCGCGTTCCGTTCGAAGTTCGTGACGTAGATGTCCGTGTCGCCATCGCCGTCGTAGTCGCCCGTCGCGCAGCCCACCCCATACCCGGTGTCCCCGACGCCCGCCTCCGCCGTGACGTCCGTGAACGTGCCGTCGCCGTTGTTGCGGTAGAGCGCGTTCGCCGACGCGTTCGGCGCCGACGGCGGCAGGGCGCGCCCGTTCACAAGGTAGATGTCGAGGAGCCCGTCGCCGTCGTAATCGAGGAAGCCGCACCCAGAAGCGACCGTCTCCAGTATGTAACCTTTGCCGCTACGCCCAATGTCGTGGACGAAGTCGATCCCCGCCTCGGCGGCTACGTCCGTGAAGCGCACGGACGCCGCGCGTGTCGAGGCCGCGAGCAGCACAAGCGTCAGAATGGCGGCGCGGCCGAGCCCGCAGCGGCGGCGCATCACGGCCCGTCTCCCGGCTCGATGGTGTGTAGGGCTTCGTGTCTCGCGCGGTAGGCTGGGTTGTTCGGGTCGGCCGCCAGGGCGCGCGCTGCCGCCGCCAACGCCTGGGCGAGGCGTCCCTGCGCTTCGTACACGCGGGAGAGCGTGTCGAGATACGCGGGCTTCGGCTCGATCCCCACCGCGCGTTCCGCCAGCGTCTCGGCCTCGTCGAGGCGCATGCGGTTCTGGTAGAAGAGCCACGCCAGGTTGTTGTATCCCGTCGGTTCGTCCGGCTTGAGCTGTATCGCCCGTCTGTAAGCGCCGACGGCTTCGTCTACGGCCCCGACCGCGCCGGCGGACATGCCGAGATACAGGAAGGCCATCACGTTGTCAGGTCGCGCGCGCGTCAGCCGCGCCGCCCATACGTGCGCCTCGCTCCATTCCTCGAGCGACAGGTGGATACGCACGCGGGCGTCCAGCGCCGGGGCGAACATCGGGTCGATGGCGAGCATGCGGTCGAGTTCGCGGATGGCGTCGGGCATGCGCTCCGCGCGTAGGTACTCCTTCGTGATGGCATAGCGCGCCGGCAGGTCTGTCGGATCCGCTTCCAGCGTGCGCAGATGGGGCTTGAGCCTCTCGTCCAACTCGTGAAGCGCCTCGAACTCGGCCATCGCGCTCTCGGCGAGCTCCGGGCGGCCCGAGGCGGCGTAGGCTTTGGCCAGATTGTGCCACCCGGACTTGTGCTGCGGGTCGAGCGCAACGACGCGCTCCAGCGTCTCGATCGCCTCGTCGGTCACGCGCTGCCGGAGCTTCACGAGCCCGATGCCGTACAGCGCCGGGACCGAACCCGGCTCCAGCGCCAACGCGCGTTCGTAAGCCGATATCGCCGCGGCCAGGTCGCCCTCCCACGCGTGGACCTCCCCGAGACTGCGATGGGCCGTTGACGTCGAAGGGTCCAAGGCGAGCGCCAGTTCATAGGCGTGCCGGGCCTCGGGGAACATGCGCTGCGTGGCGAAGGTCAGGCCCAGGCCGAGATGCGCTTCGACGTAATCCGGCCGCAGGGCTATGGCCGTGCGGTAGTGAGACTCGGCGTCTCGAAACTCCCGACGCCTGAGCAGGATGTCGCCGAGCTCGTCGTGCGCCTCGGGGAAGGCCGGGCGTTTGGACAGCGCACCCTCCAGCGCATCCTCGGCGCGGTCCAGCCAGCCAAGCGCGGCGCAGACGATGCCGACGCCGAAATCAGGCATGGGCGAAGCCGTGTCCCCGTCGGCTGCCTCGCGGAAGGCGATCAGCGCCTCGGCCATGCGGCCGCTCTCGTACATGGCCAGCCCGCGCGCCAAGGGCGTGGATGTCTCACGCGCGGCGGCTTGGGCGCCCGCCCACGTCGTGAGCCCACCCCACACCGCCAGCGCAACCACCAACGCGGCCGCGTGCGTTCTCCCTATCGACATAGCATCAGCGCCCGATCCGTATGTCGCCCCGACCGCGGCTGTACATGGTGGAGGCCGCGTCCTGCGAGCCCATCGCCACTCGCCATCGCGCGGCCCCGCACGTTTCCCTCGCGGACGCGTTCATCCCGGTCCAAGTCGTAGCGACGGTCCCGCAGGCGTCCCACCCGGCCGTGGGGCCTGCAGTATCGATCCCGTGCCCGCGGGTCGCAAGCCGCCTCGCGCGGGAGGGACGCGCAGCCGCCGTCTGCGAGCTGTCGCGCGGGCATCGCATCGGCGCCCTCGGGAGCGTCTGTCCGTCGAGGAGGCGATCCCGCGGTTGCCGACCGCCGCTGGGTCGCCTACTACTTGTGCGGCGCGCGCGCCAGGCGCATTGTCTCGGCCACAGATCAGGAGGACCCTCGACGATGACTTCCCGCGAACTCGTGTGCGCCGCGATCGAGCACCGGGACACCCCGCGCGTCCCGTACAGCTTTCTCACCACGGGCGAAACGAACGACCAAATCCGCGAAGAACTTGGAGTACAGGACGTCGAGGGGTGGCTCGACAACGACCTCCAGTCCATCGGCGTGCCGTGGTGGGGATGGGACGGCCTGGGCGCCGACTGGCGAGGAGAGGCGACGCCTGTATCTCCCGCGAAGGTTATGGGGTCAGGCTCGTACGCGAGTCTGCGCGACAACGTCCGGGAAATGCGCGACCGGAGCGACAAATACTTCCTCGTCATGATCTGGGGCAGCCACTTCGAGAAGGCGAATTCCGCCCGGGGCATCGAGAACTTCCTGTGCGACATCGCCGCAGACTACGCCTTCGCGAAGCGTCTCTGCACCTCCATCGTCGACAAGAACATGGTGATGCTGGAGAACTTCCTCAACATCGACGAGATCGACGGCGTGCTCCTCGGCAGCGACTGGGGCTCGCAGCGCGGCTCGCTGATGGCGCCGGAGGTGTGGGACGACCTCATCCGCCCCGGCGAGCAGCGCGAATACGACCTGGTACACGACTACGGCAAGCACGTGTGGGTGCACTCGTGCGGCCGCGTCGACGCGCTGATACCGCGCCTCGTGGAAATGGGACTCGACGTGCTGAACCCCGTACAACCCGAGTGTATGGACCTGGCGACGCTCAAGGCCGATTTCGGAGCCGACCTGACGTTCTGGGGCGGCATCGGCACGCAGAACATCCTCCCATACGGCACGCCCGACGAAGTGCGCGCCGAGGCCCGCGCCACCCGCGACCTGATGAGCGACGACGGCGGCTACATACTGTCGCCCTCACAGGCGTTGCAGGGAGATGTGCCGGTCGAGAACATCCAGGCGCTCCTGGAGGTGGCCCGCGAGCCTATGCCCGGCTAGGCGAACGCCCCGGGCTCAGTCACGAAACACGAGCGGGAGGAACTCCTCAAGATAGCTGCGCCACACGGACCACGAGTGGCCGCCACCCGAGATGTGCGCCGTGTGCGGCACGTCGTTCTCGCTCAGCCACGCGAGGAACGCCGTGTTCCGTTCATACAGGAAGTCGTCCGTTCCGCAGCCGATCCACAGCAACCGCGGCCTGTCGGGGCGTGACAGCGCGTCGGCGAAGGCCTCCTCGAGGTCTTCCTCGGGAGTCGCCGAACTGAATCCACCGATCCACCCAAACGTGTCGAGTTGCGTCAGACCGACGCGCAGCGACTGTCCCCCGCCCATCGACAGCCCGACGATGCCCGTGCGCTCGACGTCCGTCGCCACGGAGTAGTTCGCCGAGATGAACGGCAGGATGTCCGCCAGCAGGTCGGTCTCGAACCCGCCGCGGGGACCCCGCCAGTCGTCCACGGTCAGGTCGGCGGGCGCGGCGTGGCCATGGGGCATGACGATTACCATCGGCCCGATCTTCCCCGCTGCGAGCAGGTTGTCGGCGATGATGTGCGCGCGGCCAAGCGTGGTCCAGCCGGTGTCCGTGTCGCCATATCCGTGGAGTAGGTACAGCACGGGATAGGTGACGTCGGGACTGTAGCCGGGCGGCGTGTAGACGTGCAGGCCGCGGATCATGCCCAGCGACTCGGACGCGTACCGATGCACGTGCACCACCCCCCGTGGGGCGTCGCCCTGCTCGTAGGCCCGAGGTGTGTCGCCGCGGACGAGGAACAGGCTCTCCGGCCATCGGCCGAGCCGTCCGCCGTGGTTGGCCAGGTCCAGCACGGACAGTCCGTCGACATCCAGCGAGTAGCCGTAGATGTCGGGCGCCAGCGGGCCGACCGTCAGGGCCCACACACCGTCTTCGTCGCGCTCCATGGCGGCCTTGCCACCCTCGACAAAGGAAGCGGAGAGCGTGACCTCCGAGGCGTTGGGAGCGGCCAGCCTGAACGTCGCCGTCCGGTCGGCGTGGATCTCGGGCGACATGGGCGGCTCTTCCCATTGCGCGGAGCCCCCACGCGCCACCATGCCGAACAGACAGGACGCGAAGACCAGGGATCGTGCATGCATCGTGCATAACTCCGGGTGTGCGCGGGACGGGCGGCGCCCTGCGTCGCGGCAAACTATGCCGAGAGGTGGCCCGCGGCGCAACGCCGTTCTCCGCGCCACTGCGCCGTGGCCGTTGTGCTGAGCGGGTTGGCTGTGCCGCGCGGGTCCGTTGCGTTGTGCGGATCAATGTGCAGTAATCGCAGCGTGCCACGGCCGCGCGTCGGTCGTGGGCGGCAAGGGAGGAACGGCATGATTCGACCGAGGCGCAAAGTTCTCGCCATCACGTGCGGGATACTGACGACGGTGAGCGTGCTAAGTGGGGCGCAGTTCTCGGCGTTGCAGACGGACTTGGAGGATGTCGAGGTCGGCGCCGGATGGCTATACGGCGATCTCGATGCGGGCATGTCCCAGGCTGCGGAGAGCGGGAAGCCGCTCTTCGTGCTGTTTCGGTGAGTGCCCTGACACGCCTGCAAAGGCTTTGACGGGCAGGTTGTCCGTCAGGATTCCGAGATGCAAGGGCTGCTGGACCGCTTCGTCAAGGTCCGCATCGTGCACATGGCCGATGTCGATCTCGCACAGTTCCAATTCGACTACGATCTCACGTGGTCGGCGTTCTTCATGCACGTCAACGGCACGGTCTATGGCCGCTTCGGGACGCGCTCCATCGCCGGGCCGATGGCGCACATCTCCGTGGAGGCGCTCAAGAACGCGATGATGCGCGCACTGGATCTGCACGCAGGCTACCCCGAGAACCGCGACCAATTGGACGACAAACGAGGCCCTGAGCCAAGATTCCGGCGCGCCCTCGACATCCCTACGCTGTACAGGCGAATGGGAGACCGGCCGGCGGAGCAGACTCAGCGTAAGGGATGCATCCACTGCCATCACATCTACGACGGATGGAACAACACGGCCTATGAAGAGGGCGCGTTCGACCAGGACACGATGTGGAAGTACCCGCTCCCCGAGAGTGTCGGCATGACGATAGATGTCGACTCGGGCAACATCGTCGAGAGCGTGGAGGACGGGTCGTTCGCCGCGGAGGCCGGCATCCTGCCCGGCGACATCGTGGTCTCGATGGAAGGCCAGGCGATCATCTCGCAGGCGGACATGCAATGGGTGCTGCATCACGCGGCGTCCGACTCGGAGGTCGAGGTGGTCGTCGAGCGCGACGGAGCGGACGCGCCGAAGACGCTGGCGGTCAGCGGGGAGTGGAAGCGCTCGAACATCATCTGGCGCGCCTCGTTCCCCAGCATACGTCCCCACCTATGGGTGCGCGCGCCTGAGCTGTCCGTCGAGGAAAAATCGGAGCTCGGGCTGGGAGCCGACGACCTAGCGCTAAAGGTCACGACGATATGGGCAGGCGCTGCCCGCCGGGCAGGTCTCATGGTCGACGATGTCATCGTAGACGCGGGCGGCCGGACCACCCGGATGGACAACGGCGAGTTCCACATCTGGCTGAAACTGGTCTACAGGGACGGAGACAGCCTGCCCACCATCGTGCTGCGTGAAGGTGAGAGGATTCCGCTCCTGATACCGATCATGTAGCGGCGCGCGAGGCTGGCGACCCGAGCTAGCGCGGCCGGGGCTTTGTAGCAGCGTCGGCCGCGATTGGGGGTGCAACGATGACGTGGATGATTGTCGTGCTGCTTGCCGTGGCGGCGTTCGTCTCTCTGGGGGGATTCGCCATCTACGCGGCCGTCTATCTCCCCATAAGCAGGTCGATGGGAAGACCCGGCGGCAACAACGCCGTTGCGGAGGACCTGGCAGAGCTACGGGCTCGCCTCGCTCGGGTTGAGGAGGCAGTCGAGGAGGTGCGGGAAGCGGCTGCCGAGGCAGTGCTTCAGACGCATGACCGCGACGCCCTGGCCTCGACGCGGCGTGATGCAGATTCCTGAGCCTACGTCGTCGTCTTCAGCGCGGCCGTGGCGGCGCGGTGCCATCGGTTGAGGTAGTCGTCGCCCAGCAACGCGGTGTTGCTGTCCGCATATTCAACGAACCACCCGAGCAGGCCGTCCCACTGCCCGATATCGCCGGGAGGGTGTACGACCCAGTTCATCTCGTCTAGCGTCCACTGCGACTTCGCCGTGTGCTTGAGCATGCAGGTTGTGGCTCGGTTCTCGTCGTCCTCCGACCCGCCGCGCGCGAGGGGTGTGACGTAGTCTACCGTCGGGTACAGCTCCCAGCACGCGATATGAGGGCCGCCGGTTTCGCGGTTGGGATGCGATGGGAACTCGTCGGGAAGGAGTTGCGAGACTACCCGCAGGGCGCCGGGGAACACCAGGCGTCGGCCCGAGTACCGGTCGACGAACCCGTCGCGGATGAATACTCGAAGCGATTCCGCCGGCGTGAACGTCGGTCGGGCGCAGGCGAGGGACTCGTACGCGTATTCGGCCCGGGCAATGCGGCTTGCCCGCTCCTTGTCGCGCTCTGAGAGCGCAAAGCATATGCGCGCGATGATCTCGCCTGGCTGCGAATCTCGCTGGCCGACGTGATCCGCATTCTGTTCCGGCATGCTGCCTATCGCCCCACGCGCTGAAGCTCCCGCGATGGTCGTCCCGCGGCAAGTATAGCCGCGCCATCCGGGCCGCGCACAGTTCACCGTCAGATCGCCTCCAGCCCCGCCCGCTCCTTGACCGCCTGGGGGCGGGGCGCCTAAGATACCGCCGCCCCACAGGACGACATTCGCGCACAGCACGGAGGCACGCGCCGTGGCCCACGCCAAGAATCCGCCGCGCCTCGACTACCTGCCGAAGATGCCGCGGAACCGGGACACGCGTATCGGCTGTATAGGCGCCGGCTTCATCATGGCGGACTGCCATCTCGTGGCGTACCGATCCGCCGGATTCAACCCTGTCGCCGTCTCGTCCCGGAATCCAGACACCGCAAGAGCGGCAGCCGAGCAACACGGCATCGCCACCGTCTACGACACCTACCACGAGCTGCTCGCCGACGGGTCGATCGAGGTCGTGGACATCGCCGTGCCGCCGGACATTCAGATCGACGTCGTGCGCGAACTCGTCCAAGGCCCGGGACATGTCAAGGGCGTCCTGGCGCAGAAGCCGTTGGGCAGTGACTATGCCGAGGCGAAGCAGATCGTCGAGATGTGCGAGGACGCCGGGATCGTGCTCAGTGTCAACCAGAACATGCGGTACGACCACTCGATCCGCGCGTGCAAGTCGTTGCTCGAGGGCGGCCATCTGGGCGAGCCGGTCCTGGCGACGGTGGACATGCGGGCGATACCCCACTGGATGCCCTGGCAGGAGCGCCAGGGGTGGGCGACGTTGCGCGTCATGAGCATCCACCACCTCGACATGTTCAGGTTCCTCTTTGGCGATCCGCGGCGCGTCTTCGCCAGCGTCCGTCCCGACCCGCGCACGACGTTCGAGCATCAGGACGGCATCTGCCTCTACATCCTCGAATACGAGAACGGGCTCCGCGCGTCTTCGTGGGACGACGTGTGGTCCGGCCCCGCGCGCGAGGGCGCCGAGGCTGACCTAGGCATCCGTTGGCGCGTCGAGGGAAGTCGGGGCATGGCGCGCGGCACGATCGGATGGCCGGACTACCCGGACGGCTCGCCAAGCACGCTCGATTACACGACGACGGACATCGAAGGCTGGCAGGAGCCGCGCTGGCCCGAGATGTGGTTCCCCGACGCCTTCGCCGGGCCGATGGCGCAGCTACTATGCGCGCTGGAGGATGGCGCGGAGCCTGAAATCGGCGGCCGCGACAACCTCAAGACGATGGCGCTCGTCGATGCCTGCTACCTGTCTGTCGAGGAGCATCGCGCCGTTGAGATCGCAGAACTGCTCATCTGACGGGAGCCGAACATGCCGGCCGATCCGGTTTCAGATCTGATTGCGCGCGTCGATGGCGCCAATATCCGGCGTAACCTGTTCCACCTGTCGCAGGACCCGTTGCCGTTCCGCAAGGTGAACCACACGCGTCCCGGGGCCGACAAGTGTACGCTGGACGAGGCGGACGACTTTCTCCGCGGGCAGTTGGAGTCGTACGGCTACGTCGTGGAGGCCGAGGCCGTCGAGGTTCAGGCGTTCGCGTGCGACACGTCGAAGCCCAAGGCGCACCAATACTCCCTGCCGGCCCAAGACGACCCCTGGTTCACCGCGTACAACCTGTACGCCGGGAAACGCGGCGCGGAACTCCCCAGCGAGATCATCCTCTTCCTCGCGCACAAAGACTCGCAGAGCTGGGTCGATTCGCCCGGGGCATATGACAACTGCGCGGGAACCGTCGCCGTGCTGGAGATGGCGCGCGTTCTCGCACAGCACGAGACGCGTCGCTCGATCCGGTTCCTGTTCTGCAACGAAGAGCACCGCCCATGGACGAGCGTGGTCGCCGCCACCCGCGCGAAGGAACGCGGCGACGATCTCGTCGCCATCTTCAACATCGACAGCCTGGGTGGAAAGTCCGACGAGGACCTCCGCGCCGGCCGCAAGACCAGCGCGACTCTCTACACGGAACCCGAGGGCGAGCGTTTCGCCGACCTCATGGGCGACGTAAGCGAGCACTACGGCATCGGCCTGCATCACCAGAAGGTGCTGCGCCAAGGTCCCGGCGACGACGATGGCTCGTTCATCAACGCGGGGTTCCCGATGGCAGTCGCGAACATCGGGTCTTACCCCTACGCCGACCCGAACTACCACCTCGAATCGGACACGCCCGACCTCGTGGACATCGAGAACGTCGTCATGGCGACTCGCGCGAGCCTGGCCGCCGGCCTCTGGGTGGATCAGAACCGCGGATAGCGTGCCGCAGGAGGCATGATGCCCGGGGATGCCGCGCGGCGGCGCCGACGTAGGCACGAGCGCAAGTGGCGCCATTGGGACGAGCTACCCGAAGGCGTCCGCGTGTATTGGCGGGAGCGGCCCGGCGCGCGGTCCGGCCGACAGCGGCCCATCCTGGTAGTGGGCGCCGACGAAGTGACGTTGCAGATGGCACAGCTCATATACGACCATGAGGGTGTGCTGATCGACTGGCATCAGAAGTATCCGGTCGACTTCGGCCATCGAAGGTCTGGGGACGGACAATGACCAACCTGCTAACCCGTCGGGATGTGGCCAGCCGGCTAACGGCGTACCTCAGTGGCGATACGGATGGGCCCGGACTGGCGCGGTGGGCGGCCGCACGGCCGATCGAGAATCCCGAGTACGAAGAGGCGTACTTCGACGCGATCAACGACGCCGTGTTCGATCTGTCGATGGCGGACAAGGACACGCTGCCCATCAAGGATGTCGCCCGGCATCTCAAAGGCCTCGGCTACTCCGTGCGCGTGGAACTGCGCGAAACCGGCTGACGCCGCTCGGTCGCTCCCTGTCGCGCATCGCGCTACCCGCCCGCCCGGCGGGACGGGGACTGTTCACGCGCGGGGTGTTCTCACCACCACGGTCTGGCGTGACGGCCTCGCCTTGACCTGATCGACCGATTCGGCGAGGGCGTGTGGCTGTGATACCATCGACACGTGGAAGGAGGCCGCGCATGGGGACGGAACCTACGGCCTTGACCGATACGGCGCAGCGTGGGGCGCCGGAAGAGGATTCGGTAGTCGCAGTCCCTCGAACGAGGGATGAGAAGCGCGAGTACCTCAGACATCTCGCTGAGTTCCGCGCCTACCTGAAGGCCAAGTACGGAACGTTCGACGACAGCGTAGCAATTCTCGCGAAGACCCGGGAACGCCACGATGACCGACCGTAGCGTCGTCTTCGACGCCTCCGTGTCGGCGAAGTGGGTCATCGAGGAAGCCAGCAGTGACGCAGCGCATGTCTTGCTGAATGAGTGCATCGAGAACGACGTCGAAATCACCGTTCCACCGCTATGGGGTTACGAGTTGGACAGCATCGTCCGGTTCCGCGTGTCTCGCGGGGCCATGTCCGACGAAGATGCCGCCTCGGCTTACGCGTTCATCGACGGGATGCCCCTCACTGTCAGGCAGATTGGCGGCGTGCGACGACGGGCTCGCGCCATCGCCGCACAAGCCAACCAGCGCCGCGTCTACGACAGCATCTATGCAGCGCACGCCGAAGCTGAGGGATGCGTCCTCTGGACGGCGGACCGCGCGTACTACAGGGCCGTCAGCGGCTTCCTGACGCACGTCCACTATCTCGGTGAATCGGGTACGCAGTGACCAGCTGGCCAACCTGTCAGGCTGTCGTGAGCCGCCCAGCTGCCGCTCGCCAGCGTACGAGTCGGCCGGGCTGCGCACGACGCACGGCGCCGCGGTATGGACCACGCGCTCCGTGGGCGTGAGCGGGCGGCGAGACTGGTTGGCTCCCCGACCTGGCTCGCGGCGCCGAGGCGTGAGTAGGCATAAGGCTGGCGCGTGCTCCGCTCCGGCGAGCGCCGCGCCGATGTACACGCCGTGGCGATGGCTGATGTGTGCGGATCGCGCGACACAGCCCCAGCGCCATCCCAGTCGAGATTGCGCGGATGGCGGCCGTTGATGGCGAGAGCGACGCCATGGTAGGTTGCGGAGTCCCTGGAGCCTGCCGTGATCCTGTTCCTCCTACCGGCGCGTCTTGGCGAGCGGTTCAAGGACCGCAAGCCCTTGCTCCTGCTGTTCGACCTGCTGATCCTGGGGGCGGTTGTGTCCGCGGGGTTCGTCGTCCTCCTCCGGTTCGTCGAGGACGTGACGTGGGAAGAGGCGATCTGGCTGGTCTGGCAGACCGCGACAACCGTCGGCTATGGCGACCAGCCCGCGCAGACGTCCATCGGACGCTACGCCACGATGGCGTTCGGGCTGATGGACATAGCGATCGTAGGCGCCGGCATCGGCGCGGTATTCGACGCGCGCGAAGACAGACGACGACGCACGAGGCTGGGCCTGATGGATAACCCGCACCGCGACGGATACGTGGTCTTCAACTTCCCCGGTGTTTCCCGTTTCACGGGATTCGTCCACGAGATCCGGCACGTCGAGTCGGACGCCCCGGTGTGCGTTGTGGATGACGCCATCGAGCAGCTACCCGAAAGCGTCACCGCGCTGCCACACGTGCACTTCGTGAAGGGCTCCGTGCTCGACAAAGACACCTACACCAGAGCGAAGCTCGCGGATAACAAGGTCGTCATCGTGTTTCCGACGCATCCGGGCGACCCGTCCTCCGACGGGACGACGCGCGTGGCGGTCGACCTCATCCTCGACACGGTGACGGCAGACACGCGCGTTCTGCACGTGCTCGTAAGTCCCGACAACGACTGGATGTTCTCGCACCTGGCGTCGACCGCCGTGATGGAGACGCTCGAGGTGCTGGCGATCGTGCAGGAGTGTCAGGACGTGCACAGCGCCGACATCGTGCAGCGCCTGCTACTGAACACGCAGGACGCCAACCCCATGACGGTCGTGCCGGAGCGCATTGTCGGGTGGACGTGGCAGGAGTTCGTCACGTACGCGCTGCCCGCCGCCGAAGAGCGCCGCGTCGAGATCAACCCGTTCGCAATCATCAAGGACGGCGTGCCGCATCTCTGCCCGTCGCGCTTGGAGCGCATCGAGGAGGGTGACCTGCTGTCCGTTGTCGCGCACACGGGTCTGGACTGGCCGGCGTTCGAGCACGCCCTTGTCCGGGCGCGCGAGTAGCCTTGTGGGTGATCCGAGACCCTGAGGGCGCGCCCCTAATCGGCGTCGTACGCCGCCCCTGGTCCTCCCCCGCGCGAGCGCGGCCGGGGTGGCAGCTTGTCGACGAAAACCACGGACTGCTTGCCATCGCGGAACCGGGCGTCCCGCGGACGCGCCGCCAGCCAATCCATGCTCATGTCGAGCAGTCGTTCCTCGTCTGTCACTTCCTCGATGGTCCGTATCCGTCTGACGTTCAGCACCATGACGCGTCCTCCACCGTGTTGACGCTACCCGAGCATGTGCGAACCGACATGCATCCCCAAGCCACGCGGCGCAGGCCGGCGGGGACGCGCGTGCATCCACTCGTACTACGCGGTCGTAGGAACGAGCGGCGCTCCACTATAGGAATACGGCCGAACTGCGCCACTCCGCAAGAGCAGGCTGTCGACTGGCGCGGCGAACGACCTCACGAGACGTGTCAGGAAGCCACTTCACCCGTGGCGAGCCAGTGTGCGCAATGTTCGCCTATCTCCTGCTCCGCGCGACTCTCGTACTTGTCGATTTCCACGGCGCTGAGGGTATCGTGCCACCGACCGTTCGTGCCGCGGTGGATGAACGTCTGCGCGCCACCGTCCCAGAAGACGCCGCCCAGAGGCACGCTAAGCGTGGCATTCCGCTTCATGTACTCGAAGCCGCAGTGCTCGACGATAGCGGCCCACGAGGCTTCGTCGATCGGGATATCCAGGAATCGGGCGACCCGGCGTATTTCGCTGGGCATGTCCGCTTTCAGGGCGGCGAAGTGAAGCATGAGGACGTTCGGCAGGTCGCGGACGCTCCACCACGATTGGACGTTCTCCCAGAACGGCCAGAACGGATGCCCGCCCATGTCCAGCCAGTCGTGGAAATACTGCCGCACGGACTCCGCCGGCCGGCCTATCGGGGGACCGACGCGGCCGGGCGTGTCGTTGAGCGCTTCGTACCAGGTGTCGTTGGCGGTCGTGTGGTGGTTATACATGCTCCAAACGACATCCCGCCCGTCGCGGGCAATGTAGATGTATTTCGCCTTGGGCGAAAACACCAGGGCGTCTACGGGCAGGTGCGTCTTCAGGAAACGCCGGTGCTCCTGCGCTTCGATCGCGGGGAGCTTGACCTCCTTCGGCGGTACGCGCAGGTCCACCCACGGTGACATCTCCGCCACCGGCAGCCCTTCCTCGCCGTTGAAGATGAGCTGGGAGATTATCTGCTGCACCCATGTCGTCCCGGACTTGGCGTAGGTCGAGATGACGATGTCATCGTCGCGGAACGGGAACCCGTCCCACACGGTCGAGTCGAAGTGGTGGTTGTGAAGGTCTCGCGTCTTGGTGGGCCACGTGGTCGCAATGGTGCTCATGGTATTCCCCCTGTTGGCGCGCCTCCTCGCCGGCCACCTCAGGCCAGCGCCTCCCGCAGCGCGTGAGCGTCCTGTAGGTCCTGCGTGTCCAGGCGGCCGGCAAACCAGCCGCGCACGTCGTCCAGCAGAGCCCGAGCGTCGGCCTCCTTGCCCACGCTCTTCCACAGTCTGCACAGGCCGATGGCCGCGCGCAACTCGCCCGCCCGCGCCTGCTGTTGGCGCGCGAACTCGATCGCTTGCCGGAAGGACGCCTCGGCCTCCGCCACGCGGGGCTCGCCGTCCTCGCCGACACATTGGCGGAGCAATTCCGCTCGTATGCGATGCAGCTCGGCTATACTGTGCATCGCCCCCGTCTGCTCGCTGCACGTTATCGCTTCCGCTACGGCTGGCAGACCCGTTTGGATGTCACCAACAGCGGCGCATCCGTCGGCCAGCAGGCCGAGGAACGCCGGCGCCGCGACAGTGCTGCCGGACGCGCGCCATGCGTCGATGCCCGCCTGAATTCGAGCGACACCGTCCCCATCGCCGCGCCACGCCGCCAGCCACCCGCCATGCATGTCCGCAATCGCGCCGAACAGCGGGAAGCCGTACTCCGTCGACAGGGAGACCAGTTCGGCGCAGTGCTCGTCTGCCACGTCGTATTCGCGGCTGTCGCGGTGGAAGCCGGACATGTAGGCGTGCGCCTCGGTGCGTACGAGGGCCGAGGGGTGTGCCGTGCCGAGAGAAAACGCCTGGTCGGACATGGCTCGGGCGCGGGCAGCGTGGCCCAAGCGGGACAGGGCCCACGACACCCAGATGCGGCACATGATGCCGTCGTCACCCCACGCCGTTTCGGACTCCGTCGTCGCCGCGCGGCCGAGCGCGATTCCGGCCTCGCCATGCTCGACAGCGCCTTCGAAGTCGCCAGCGTTGTACACGACATCCGCCAGCATCGCGCGCGCGCTCAACTGGAGCGTGCGGTCGCCCAGGCGTTGGGCAGTCGCGAGAAGCTGTTCCGCGATCTTCCGAGCCGTCTCCAGGGGGCCTCGCGACATGTAGTAGCTCCACAGACCGGCCAAGGCGCGGAACTGGTCGGAGCTGTCGTCACCAAGCTCTTCACTGAGGTCGAGCGCGCGTGTGTATGTCGCCTTCACCTCTGGCGCCGCGTAACCTCGCGACGCGATGAGCGCCGGCCCCAGCGCGGTGAGCACATCGAACTCGCGCGTCTGACCTTCCTCGGACGACGGCAGCGCGTTGATGAGCTCCTGGGCCTTCGTCAGATGGCTGATCGCTTCGAGCGTGGCGGCGCGCTCGTTGGCGCAGATACCGGCCCTGTGCCAGTAGGCAAGCGCTTCCCGCGGCCGGCCGGCTTCCGTGTAGTGATGCGCCAGCAGCTCCGGCTCGGTTTCGCCGTCTCCCGCGGAGTCGGCTCGCAGGGCTTCCGCGATGCTGTGGTGATACTGCTGCTGCGTACTCCTCAGAAGCGACCCGTACGCCGCGTCTTGGACCAGAGCGTGCTTGAAGGTGTACGTCGCCGTGGGTGGCGCGCCGCGTGGGTAGAGGAACTCCGCGCCGACCAGCTCAGCGAGATGCGCGCGCAACGTCGCCTCGTCCAGCGGCGACACGGCCCTCAGAAGCTGGTAGCTAAACTCGCGTCCGACCGTCGCGGCCAACTGGAGCACGTCGCGAACCGCCGCCAGCCGGTCCAACCGCGCCATCAGCGATGCGTGGAGCGTCGATGGGATTCCGAGCGCTGGAAGTGGCCGTGTCAGCTCGTAGCGTCCGTCCCTCTCCTCGACCATGTCGGATTCGAGGACCGTCTTCAGTAGCTCCTCGACGAACAGCGGCACACCGTCCGTCTTGGCGACCACCTGCTCGACGACCTCGCTGGGCAGCGTCTTGCCACCGGTCATTCGGCTTAGCATGTCGACGGTATCTTCGGCAGGCAGCCGCGTAAGACTCACCTGCGTGGCGTACGAGCGCTGGCCCCATGGCGGCTCGAATTCCGGTCGCGACGTAAGAGCCATGAGGAACGGGACCGCGGAGACCTGGTCCATCATCATGCCCAGGAGTTCCAGCGTGGACGGGTCTGCCCACTGCAGATCCTCCATGATGAACAGGACCGGTTGCTGAGTCGCGCGGATGCAGAGCATACGCACGAACCCCTCGAGCACCCTCTGCTTCCTCTGCGCGGGGGACAGGTCCGACGGCGTCGCGCCGTCTGCCGGCGGGATGGCGAACAGCTCGCCGAACAGTGGAACCGCCTCGCCCAACTCGAAGCCATACTGTGCCAAGAGACCGGTGAGTTTGTCCCGCTTTGAGGCGGGCGTATCCTCTCTCGTAAACCCGAGCACGGTGTTCTCGAACAGCTCGATCACGGGATACAGCGCGGTGTTCCGGTGATGAGCCGAACATTGGCTCTCAGTGAGCCAGGCGTCCGCATCGAGAGCGACATGCTCCTTGAGCGAACTCAGCAGACGCGATTTTCCGATGCCGCCCTCGCCCCGAAATGAGATGACGTGGCCGGCGCCCCGCTTCACGTCTTCCCATCGATGGCGCAGCACGCCGACTTCTCGCTCCCGGCCGACGAGCGGCGTCAGGCCGACCGTCGCCGCGACATCGAGGCGTGTCTTCGCGGAACTCTCGTGCAGGACGCGGTGCAGCTCGACGGGGACCGGCACGCCTCTGAGGGCGTGCGCTCCCAGCGCCGCGCAGTCGAAGAAGCCCTGCACGATGCGATACGACGCGTCGGTGATGACCAGGGAGCCCGGCTCCGCGATGTCCTGCACGCGCGCGGCGATGTTCGGTGTATCGCCCACGGCGAGCGACTCGCGTACCTCATCCCCGCCCATGTCCCCGACGACGACATGACCCGTGTGCGCGCCAATGCGGACCTCGAGGTCGACTCCCCATCGTTCGCGAATCTCGGGCGCCAGGAGCGACAGCGCGCCGAGTATGCCCAGTGCGGCTCGTGTCGCCCTATGCACGTCGTCTTCGTGGGCGTGGGGGTAGCCGAAGTACACGAGCAGACCGTCACCGAGGTACTGCGCGATGTGGCCCTCGTAGCGCAGAATCACTTTCTCCGCGGCCGTCTGGTAGGCGCGGATCACATCGCGGAGCGCCTCGGGGTCGAGCCGTCCCGAGAGCTCCGTAGAGCCGACGACATCGCAGAAGACCACGGTAAGCTGCCGGCGTTCGGCGGACGGCGTTGTCGGGACAACTGTGGCGGGTTGAGGAACCGGCTCCGCGACGACGGGTGGCTCGGAAGAACCCAGCGACGTTCCGCACATGTCGCAGAAGTTCGCGTCGGCATCCGCGTCCGCGCCGCAGGATGGGCAGACGTTCGCCGTCGATTGCCCGCAGTGCGAGCAGAAATTCGCGCCGGTCCTGTTGCTATGGCCGCAGTGCGGGCACTCCATATCCTATTGTCCACCCCAGCGTAGCCGGTCCCCGAGGCGATTGTCACAGCCAACGGCGCACGCTGCAACCGGTGGCCGCGTCCAGGTGTTCCCGGGGCCCGGAGCCGCGCGGCGGTGGCCGTGTTCCGGCCATGCGGTATGCTAAGCTAGCTGCGTCGGCGCCCGGAGGTCGACGACCGACTGTCAAGCTCCCAGCGCCGGCCATCGGACGAGGAGAAACATGCTTGACCCCAAAACACTCTCCGCGCTAGACACCGTCCTGTCCGGCTCGCCAGATCGCCTCTTCATCCATGATTCCGACGGGCGGTGTCTGTACGCCTCCCCTGACGGTCTCCGAGGCGTGAGCGCGGCGACCGGGCCGACCGTGGGGAAGACCTGGGGAGAGTTGGGGATTCCCTCCGAGCTCATGGAGTCGTTGGACGCCGCGGGGCAGGAGGCGAATGTGACAGGTGTTGCCTGCGTGCGCGAGGTTCGAGTCCCAACAGACGACGGCGCCCGCTACTTCAGCTGTACAGCGCACAGGATAGGCGAGCCCGAGTCGGGAGACACGGCTGTTGTGTGCGCTCTGCGGGACATCACGGGCCCGAAGCGCGCGCAGGAGACGGCTGGACGAATGGAACGCCTGTTCCGTGCTCTGATGGACCGATTGCCGGATCAGATCTACTTCAAGGACCGAGAGCATCGCTTTACACACGTGAATTCCGCCGTCCTGGCCAATATGGGTGTAGAGCATGCGGACGACCTGGGCGGTAGGACGGACCTCGACTTCGTCCCTGAGGGCTACGCGCAAGACTACCAGGCCCAGGAGCAGACGCTCTTCGAAACCGGGGAGCCGGTTGTTGGATCAGTCGAGCGCTACGACACAGATGACGGGGCCGTGTGGACGCATGTGACCAAGGTCCCGACGCGCGACGCTGCCGGTCGCGTGGATGGGTTGATCGGGATCAATCGAGATGTGACCGAGTTCGTGGAGACGCGGGAGGCCCTGATGCGGGCGGAGGCCCGCTATGGAGCGCTCTTCGAGGCGTCCAACGTCGCGATCGGATTCGCGGACCCAGCGGGAAGAATCATCGACGTCAACCCCGCGCTGTGCGAGATGCTCGGGTACGCGCGCGAAGAGCTCGTCGAGATGTCCGTGATGGATGTCGTGCACCTCGAGGACCGGGAGGACCTGGGCCGACGGTATCGCGAGGTCGCCACGGGCCGGGCGCGGGGCACACGGAGCGAGAGTCGATTTGTGCGCAAGGACGGCTCCACACTCTGGGCAGACAGAGCTGGCGCGGCCGTGCAAGATGAGGACGGCGATCTGCTGGGTCTGATGGTGGTCCTCACGGACATCACGGAGCGCAAGGCGGTCGAGGAGCAGTTGCTGGAGGAGCAGCGCCTTTTCCACGCGTTGATGACCGGCATCCCCGACGCGATCTACTTCAAGGACCGCGAGTCTCGATTCCTCCGTGCGAATGAGGCGACCGCGCGTGAGCACGGCATGCAGGACCCCAACGACTTGGTGGGCAAGACCGACGACGATCTCGTTCCCGAGGATCGCGCACACGTCCTCCGCGCCGAGGAGGACAGGCTGCTCACGACGGGAGAGCTGGTCACGAACATCCACGAGCCGATGGTGCGGGCCGACCATAGGCACGGGTGGAAGCACGTGACGAAGGCGCCCGTCAGAGACGCCGACGGGGAGATCGTCGGTCTCATCGGTATAAACCGCGACATCACGGAGCTGATGGAGGCGCAAGAGGAACTGCGGGAAAGCGAAGAGCGCTTCCGCACGCTTGCGGAAGCCAGCTTCGAGGGCATCGGCATTAGCGATGACGACGGCATTCTGCATGTGAACGACCGGTTCGCGGAGATGCTCGGGTACAGCGCCGCGGAGTTGGCCGGCAAGCGCGTTCCGGACCTCCTTGCGCCGGAGTCGAGGGCGCGCGTGAGGGAGGAACGGACGCACGGGGGCTACGGCCCGTACGAGCATCTGGCGCTTCGGAAGGATGCGACCACGTTCCCGGTGGAGATCCGAGCCCGCAACACCGTGTGGAAGGGCCGACGCGCTCGCGTGACGGCGATTCGCGACATCACCGAACGCAGAGAGGCGGAGGCAGAACTGGCGGTACGCGCATCGAACAGGCAGGCGCTGTTCGACGCGATGCCCGATCTGATCTATGAACTCGATGGCGATGGCGTCATCCAGTCCGTCCATGGCGGCCGCGATACGGCGATGTACCTTCCTCGCGAGGAGCTACTGGGGAAAGCCGCGAGGGACGTCGCTCCTCCGGCAGTGGCCGCGCGGGTTCTGGAAGCCATCCACGCGGCGATGGCAACTGGCGAAGTGCAGATAGTGGAATACGAACTGACTATCGGGGAGGAACTCCACACACGCGAGACGCACTTTGTCCCCATGCAGGAAGGGCCGGTCGCGGCCATTACCCGCGACATCACCGAGCGGAAGCAGTACGAGCGCCGTCTTGAGGAGCGCGTAAGGGTGCGCACGGAAGAGCTCAATCGTGAGCTCGAAGACCGCGTCCGCGCGGAACAGGAACTGAGCAGGTCCCAGAGGGAAAGAACGCTCCTCCTACGGCGCATCCTGTCTGCGCAGGAGGAGGAAAGGACGCGGATCGCTCGAGAGCTACACGACCAGACCGGCCAGGCGCTGAGTTCCTTGCTGGTCAGTCTCAGAGTGCTCGAAGACGCCAACACACTGGATGCCGTCCGTCGGCGCGTAGGAGAGCTACGCGAGGCCACCGGCGACGCGCTGGAGCGTGTGCGCACGCTATCGTTCGGGCTCCGTCCCAGCTCTGTCGACCACTTCGGCCTCAACGTCGCGTTGAGTCAGGATGTGGACAGCCTGGGCGCTCAGCTAGGGGTCACCGCGGAGTTCTACGCCGATAGCGAGGATGGCTATGGCCTGTCCGAGGATGTGGAGATCGCGGTATACCGCGTGGTTCATGGGGCGCTTACGAACATCGTCCGCCACGCCGAAGCGAAGTCCATCAGCCTCATCATGCGGGAGCGCAACCGTAGACTCCATGTACTCATCGAGGACGATGGGGTTGGCTTCGATCCAGAGAAAGTGATGGCTGGGCCTGTTGAGGAACGCTTCGGGCTTCTTGCCATGGAGGAGCGGCTGCAGTCCGTTGGTGGTGGTCTGCGCGTGGAGTCCACTGTCGGCGAGGGCACGACCATCTACGTCGAAGTGCCCATCGCGGAATCCGAATCAGCACAGTAGCCCGGCACGTGGGTGTTCCTAACTCGCGATAGTATCGGGCGACCCCACGCACCACAGTGTGTCATTCCGACGGAGCATCGCGACGAGGAATCCCGCGTGGCCATACGCCCCGGCGCCGTTCCCGGCGGCCGATGTTGTAGCCAGCGCGCACACCCAACAGACCAACACCATCCCCGTAGAGAACACCGCCACGTGGCGGTACTTGACCCGCGCACACGAAACCGCCAGCATACACGGGTTACGCCGGACTGAGGGCGTCTCTAGCCAGATAGGACCCGAGAGGACAACCAATGGCGCTGAAAGTCGGAATCGTCGGTATGAAGGGCATTGGCAACAACCACGCCAACTGCCACTCGGCCGACGAGCTCGCCGATCTCGTTGCCGTATGTGACACCATCAAGGGCCGCGCCGACGATGCCGCGGAGCGCCTCGGAGTGAAGGCGTACTACAGCTTGAAGGCGATGCTCGAGAACGAGCCCGATCTCGACATCGTCGACGTCACCACCGGTGGCACGGAGAACGGAAGCTGGCACTTCGAACCCACGATGCAGGCGCTCGAGGCGGGCAAGAACGTGCTCGTCGAGAAGCCCATCTCCAACGACGTCACCGAGGCCCGTCTGATGGTCGCGAAGGCGGCGGAGAAGGGGCTGTATCTCGGCTGCAATCTGAACCACTACTTCACGCCACCCGCGGATCGCGCGATGCAGTACATCGAAGACGGCGAGGTGGGCGAACTCGTCTACTGCCTCCACAAGATGGGCTTCGCAGGCGGCGAGTATACGTACGGACAGGGCGGTGGCGGCCCCGTGGGCGGCGATCAGTACTTCCATGTGAAGGCGTTCCTGTCGCATCCGTTCAGCGTCATGCGCTACTTCTGCGGCGACGTGATGCAGGTGCAGGCGTTCTTCGACCGACCCAGCTTCCGCAAGAGCGCCGGCGACCTGATGCTGTCCATCAACAGCATTCACATGCGTTTCCAGAACGGCGCGATGGGCTACCTGCTGAGTCAGCGTGGCGACGCCACCTTCGGGCTCGGTGGGTGGTGGAGCGTCGAGGTCGCGGGGACCCGCGGCACGTTCTGCATAGAGAACTGCATCGAGAAGATGACGTTCTTCCCGGCGCCGGGAACCGAAGGCGCGGCGAATCCCGAGAACATGACGATGGGGTCGTCGCCGGTCCCGACCGTCCATGAGTCGGGGATATCCGACTTCGGGGAGACGTTCCCACTGCGCATCCACGCCTACCTGGAGGACGTCACGAACGGCGTGCCGGTGCATCAGTTGCGCGCATCCGGGCGCGACGCCCTGGCCGCGCTTGAGTACACGTGGGCGGCGATGGAGTCGTACGAGCAGGGCGGCATCCTTGTCCGTCCGCATCCGTTGCCGACGGTACACGGCCACCCGACCGGCTAGATGACCGAGGATATGGGCCGCGACGGAATCCCGGTCGAGTTCCGCGCGTTCGTCGACCGTGCGATGCGGCGGACGCTCGATCTGGGCGCTGGCGCGGCCCTCCTGCTCGTGGGAAGCAGGGGCGCCGGTTACCATGACGATACGTCCGACCTCGACCTGTGGATCGTGGGCGATCGCGAGCGGCTCACGCCCGACGAGGCGCGCGAGTACGGCTCTACGGGTCAGGTGTTCGCAGATCGCGGCGACTACGAAGCGCATTGGACGTTCTACGACGCCGCCGACCTTGCCGATCAGTTCCGGGCCGGTCACGACGAACGCCTCTGGACCTTCCTGAATTCACGCGCCATCGCGGGCGATGACGCGCGCGTCGCGGCCATGCGCTGCGAGTTCGCGCGATATCCGCCGCCCGTTGCGGAGGCGAAGCTCCGGTGGCTCATGGGCCGCGTCCTCGCGGTCAAGGGGGCCTTGCGCCACGCGAGGCGAGGCGACCCAGCAACCACCGTCGCGGTCGCCGCGGAGATCGCTCAATGCCTGTGGAAGATGTGTTGCCTCGCGGAGCGCGGGCCGTTCCCCTACTCGAAGTGGCTCGCGCGAGCCGCGAGCGAGACGCGCATGGGCCGGAGCTTGTGCGCGCGCATTGATCGCGCGATGACGCAGGTAGGGGAGATCGTCGCCCTGCCGGACGTGACAACGCATCGCGAGTGGACACCCGTTCGCGAGCTGGAGGCGTGCATCGAGCAGGCGCCGTCGATCCTTCGCGAGCTCGGCTGGGACGAGGAGTGGCTCGACAACCCAACCCCTGCCATCGCCGCCGCCATGGCAGGCCCCATGCCGTAGGCTGTGCCCCGCGACGCGATGCCGGTCGATACGTCGCCCGGCATCGGCCCGGCCTCCCGCTGCAAAGGCAAGGGACTGTAGCGCGTCGCGCGACATTCGCGGCGATAGGCGCGGCGAGGCGCCGGCGTTCTACCACCGCACCTGATGCGGCGGCGCGTCGAGGTCCACCACGGTGTCCTGATGTAGCAGGCGTATTCCCAGCAGCGAGCCGAGAAGCGCCCCGCCGATCGCCGCGAACCCCACGGCCCGTGACGAGACGTCCCCACCAAGCCCGACAACGCCGCCCGCGACGGCCGCGGCCCCCACGCCCATGAGTCCCCCGAGTAGCAGATCCGCCTTGTCGGGATGGAGTGTCACCGCGGACACATCGTCGATGGGTACCGTCGTAGAGTCGCCGGAGTCATTGGTAATCGTGAACCGATCTTCGCGCACCCGGGCGAGGCGGCCACGGATGCGCTCGCCGTCGCGCCGTTCCAGCGTCACCGTCTTGCCGTCCCAGTCCCTCGCCATGCGCACGACGCGGAGCCGACGTATGCGCGACATCGTCGTGACGCCATCGTCGCGCAGGGCTCCCGTGGGCGGGGCCGTCGCCAGAGACGACCCCGCTACCGTCAGGCATGTGACAGCGGCCACCAGCCTCAGAAGTCGCATCTGTCGCCTCCTTAGAACTGCGCGAATTTCCAGTAGAACGTGATGTAGGGATCCTGGAAGTGCGCGCCGATGCGCAGCGTGTCGGTCGGAGCGATCAGGAAACCGAGGTCGATGTCGACGGGACGGTACGTGCCCTCGGTGAAGTCCAGGACGCCCGGCGTGTCGTCGGCGAAGTAGTCGTCGACGACCGTCTCGAAGTTGCGCCAACGCCAGCCGTTGTCGGCGAATATCTCCGTCAGGAACTTCACGCGCTTGCTCATGTCGTAGTCGAGCGCGAGCCAGACGCGATACGGCTTGAAGGAGCGCCATTCGCTCCCGGCCTTGAGCGCCGGCCGTTCCTGCCAAGCGAGGCTGTTCGTCTTGGCGCCGAGGTGGAGTCCCCATTTCCCACGGCCGTCGCGGAGCCCGCCGCGCCAACTCATGACGCTGTACACCTCGCCGAAGACCTCCTCGTTGGCGCGCTTGCTCGCGTCCACGAGGTGTTCCTCGACGTCACGCATCCGATCGTCGCGATCTAGGTCGTCGACCTTCGCGCCGTTGTAGTCGATGAAGTGGCCGTACCGACTGTATTCCTGGCGCATGTCGTGCGTTGTGTAGAGCCGGCCGCCGATTGCGACGGCGATCTCGGAGGATCCACGGCGTCGCTTCAGGAGCGTGAACTGGGGACCCAGGTTGATGTCGCCGTTGACGCTGTCGAACATGCGAGACATCAGCATGAAGTTGTTGGTGAAGCCGAAGCCTAGCGAGATGCCCGTTACGTAGAAGGTGCGTTCCTCCAAGCCGAACGCGGTTGGGTCGAGGAACAGGTGCGTCAAGGTCTCGTCGCCCTGGAAGAAGCGCCGACGCTCCTCGCGTCTGGCAATCTGCTTCTCGCCGAGGTACCGCGACATGGATTGGATGTCGGTCTTGCTGACGACGATCTCGCCGTAGTTCGTCCGCAGCGCGAAGCCTACGGCGTCCTCGGAGAGGATCTCGCCGCGGTACTGCGTGCCTGTGTTCTTCGTGACGCGCGCAGTCTCTTTCAGGAATTGGCCTGCGGGGATGTACAGCACGCCGTCCGACGTCTCGAGTGTGACGACGCCGTCATCGGAGATCGCCTGCACGGAGCCCTCGAACATGTCGCCGTTCCGCATGTAGAAGACCTTGGACATGCCGACGCTGAGAGTTGGCGGCCCGCCTGCGCCGGATACGGTGTCGCCGCCGGTGGTCGTCGCGACTTCGCCGTCGTCGGTCGTCAAAGCTTCGAGCACCGCCGTCGCACGTGGTCTAACCGGCTTCCACTCGTTGCGCGCTTCAGCGCCCTGTGCGACGCCTCGCATGGCAAGGCAGGCGAGTATCGCTGCTGCTAGGAATGCCCTTCTCATGGCTCATGCCTCCGTGTGCGGACACTCGGCGTCCGCCGCGTTTCGGGTTCTCATATCGAGTTCCCAGGTTGACGTGCGAGCGACGGCGGCCACCCGCCATTCGTCGCTGGCGCGCCGCAGTTCGAGCGTGATCGTGGCGTGGCCCTGGTCCTCTGTCAGGGCGAGGGCCCGGCGTGAATGGGCGCACACGGCAACAGGCATCGCCGCGCAGTCAACGCGTGCGGCCAACCCGCGTGCGGCCCGGCCAGCTCCGTGGTCGACGTCCCCCGAGCGACGCGTCGGCTCCGCGTCGGCTTGCAGGGAGCACTCAATCAGCGCCAGGAAGGACACGACGCCGCGCAGTTCGTCGATCGCCGACCGCGGATCGAAGTCAGGTTCGGGGTGGCGAACTCGGTCGCCCATCGGATCGATGGCGGCGATGCGCCAGCTCCTGTCCTCGCACGCGAGTTTGCAGATCGCCTCTCCCGCCGACACCGACCATGCCCAGTTGATGACCGCCCACGCGTGTTCGTCCTCGAACACGATGCGGGACGGCGAGAACTGCAACTCCGAGCTGGGGACGAGCACGCGGTGATCCACCACCAGCGACGCTACCGAGGACGCTCCACAGACTCGCTCCGAGCCATCCCAGGTGAACGGCTCGCCCTGTCCGGTCATCTCACGGGCGAGGGCTTCTCTGTCCCCGGCGTTCACGGCGTCCGTCGCGCGTCGCAGCATCGCCAGGACGCTCGCGGCGTCCAGGTGGAGGGGATCGCACGTGTCGGGAGCCATCGCTTCGGGCTTCCCGGCGTCGATGTGTCGTGTCGTGGCGTTCATCGGGGACCTCCGGCCGTTGGTGGCGGCTCTGGCGGCTGCTCCAGGGGTGGCGGCTATAGGCCGCGCCTGATGCGCGCCCACGACGTGAGCACTCGTCCCTGGGCGGATACATCGAGTGACGTCGCCAGGCCGTGGTCGCCCAAGGCGGCGGCCTCGATGAACCAGCCCCCGTCTTCCAGGCTGAGCAGGAGGCGCAGGGAGTCGCCCGGGGCGTTTGTGTCAACCACCAGCGCCTTCTCGGCCTGCGCGTCTATGTAGATGGCCGCCGACGCGGCGTTGAAGCCGTCAAACGCGCCCGTAGCGCAATGCGCCGTGATCGCGGCGATGGGGTCGGGAGCATCGGAGCCGTCCGCCTCGACGAATCGGAACGTGGGCAGCGCGAGAGCGGCGATGCCCGGGACGTCACACGCCGTGGTCGCGGCGCCCACAGCGTCGACGGTCGCCGATGCGGCTCCGATCATCTGCGTGGCCCACGTGGGGTCCATGTCCGCCTCGGGCTCCACGACCTTCATCCCGAAGAAGTCGACTCGGTGGAAGCGCCATTCGCCCGACTCGCGCCGCATGCGCCCGGTCGCGCGACCATCCCACACGGCCCAACTCCAATCCGACGTCACCCAGGCGGCGTCCGCGTCCCCGTCCGGCCGCAGGATGATCCTCGGAGCCGACGCCACGTACGTCGCCGCCTCCGGCACGAGCCCGAGCAGTCCATTCATCCACGCCTCAATGGCGAGCGTGCCGTTGTAGCGCAGCGCTTGGCCCCAGAGGCTTGCTTCCTCCTGTTCCGTGAAGACGGCCGCGAATCCCGCGGCGTCTCGTGCCGCGGCGGCGTCGGCCATCGCGGTCACGGAATCGTGGATCGCGTCAGCGTCCTCGAACCGGTCGTTGGCGAGCAGGGGCATGGCGAAGAGCGCAAGACCACAGGCGGATGCGAGGATTCGCGTGTGCCAATTAGCGGTGGCGAGCATGTCCGTCTCCCTGGTGAGGCGCCGGGTTCCCCGGCCTATCTCGGTCCATCGTGGCGTCCTTCCTATATCAACCTCCGTGCCAACGCGCCTCGGCCGGCTGTGTGCCCGCTCATAGAGCGGATCCACGCCTATCTCGCGTCGTGTATCCACCGACGCCGACAGCGTACCCAAAAGTGACGCCCTCGGCCGGCGAGAGGCGCGCAACCCGCCATGACAGAGGATTTCTAGGCATGTATCGAAAGATGACGGGGCGCATGTGACAATTACTGCCGCCGAGAGGGCCACTGATGGCTCGCGGAGCCGTGCTCGCTCGGGAGCATCCGCGATCTGCGGACGGCGGAGACCGTGTGTGGCGGGTGTGCTCACGTCCAGTTGGTTACGCTGCTTTTCTCTGTCGCCAGAACTGGTCCCACCAGCCGTTGGCTCTTAGAGGCCCTATCAGAAAGAGTATGGTACGGTCCTCCTCGGGGGAGGGCACATGGCAAAGGAACTTGTGACGGATGCTCTGTGGGAGAT
>NYZG01000221.1 GCA_002687025.1 Candidatus Poribacteria bacterium | reverse complement strand
GCTGCCGCTGCTCTTCGGTCAGGCCATGCGTCTGGTAGCTGGCGCCATCGGAGATGTCCTGGTTCTCGTAACCCTCGATGATGTCCTGCGGCTTGAGCCGCTTCAGGGTGTCCGTGCGGACCAGGAGCGGGAAGTCCGTGAACTGCTTGACGAAGTCCGCGTCGTACTTCCCGTTGTCGATCATCCACTTGGTGATGCCCAGGAACAGCGCGGTGTCGCTGTTGGGGCGAATCGGCAGCCAGTAGTCGGCCTTCGTCGACGGCGCCCCGTATTCCGGGCTGATGACGACGATCTTCGCGCCTCGCTCCATGCACTCGATGAAGAAGTGCGAGTCCGCCATCTTGTTCTCGACAAGGTTCTTGCCGGACATGATGATGAGCTTTGAGAAGCGCAGATCGTTGAAGTCACAGTCGCTGGCCTGCAGGCCGTGCACCCACGGATGTCCGGGGGCCTGGTCGCCGTGCCACGTGTAGTTGGACCATGTGCGACCGGCGCGGGCCTCGTCGGAGCCGACCTGGCGGATCTTCGAGTCGAGCAGGGCCGTGGAGTTGGCGAGGCGGTACATGCCGTACTTGCCGAACACACCCAGCAGACCCATGCCGCCACGGAACTTCAGCGTTCGCGTGCCGGCGCCGCCCATCTCATCGACCATCTCGGGCTCGTAGCCCTGCTCGATGAGACGCTTCGCGCCTTCGTCGCCGCTGTATGTCGTCGCGATCGCCTCGTAGCCGCGCGCGATGTATTGGAACGCATCGTCCCACTTGACGCGGACGAACGAGTCGGACGCGCGGGCGTCGAACAGGTATTCCGACCGCAGCTGCTCTGTGAGGTATGGGAAGCCGTCGTCGGCCCAGCGCTTCCAGCCCTTGCGCATGATCGGGTAGCGCAGGCGATAGGGGCCGTAGACTCGGCGGGCGAAGGAGTATCCCTTGTTGCAGCCGCGCGGGTTCCAGTTCGGCGTCGCGGTGTTGCCGTAGAGGTCGGAGTACCTCTGCATGTCGTACGCCGACTCGATGCGGGTCACGATGCCGTTGCGCTCGAACGCCCACATTCGGCAGGCATGCGTGCAGTTGGGCGAGCAGACCCACTTGAACTTCCGGTCGTACGCGTACTGGTCGCGGTAGACCGCTTCCCAACCCCGGTTCGGGTAGTGCTCCAGCGGATTCGGCACGTCGATTACGGACTTGAGCTGCTGCGCGCGCCCTTTGACGGGCGTCAGCATCAGCGACCCGGTCAGCACCCCGGCCGCTTGGAGAAACTCACGTCGTTTGATGCTCATCGTGACTCCTCGTGGGTTCTATCAGGCAACGATGGATTCTGTTTCGTGGCGTTCGTAGCAGCGTTCGCAAACGCCATATGAGGGGTTCCAGCTCTCGTAGTGGGCGTCGATCCGGGCGAGGACGTCAGCGTCTCCCTCCACGAAGCCGCGCCCGGTATCGGTCGGCACGGTCGGCAATATCCATTGGTGGGTCGGGAACCGGCACAGGGGGCACGCGTCTCCGACCGAGACGGGGATCGCGTCTACGGCGTCGTCTGCGTCGGGATCGGCGTCCGCATAGGCTTCGAACGCCGCGCGGCTGTCCGCCATCGAGAGCAACTCGGCGTGCGTGGGGACCGGGCCGTCCCACAACTGGGCGAACACGCCATCGCGCCACGTCTCCGGGAACTTGCGGAAGAGCTTGTCGAATTCGGCTCGCCGCCGCTTCAGTGGCTGTCCCGGCTCGCGGCCGCTCTGCTCGATGCGTCCGTCGATGGAGGCGCACCATAGGGCGCGGTACCGCTCTCGCAGCACGTTCTCCTCGCTCGGCGGGAGATGACCCCAGGGCGACCGCCCGGCGAAGCGGAAATCGGGATTCAGCATGTCGTCCAGGTGCGACCACTCGTGCCGAAGATGTCGGCGGAGGGCGTCGGGGTCGGAGAAGCGCGGCAGCGTGAGGCGGTTGCCGATTACGCGTTCTTGGACGTGCTGCTTGTCCGCGTCAGAATCGGCGGCTCGCCGGTCGAGATCGACGGATTCGTCGCGGTTCGAGGCCGCCGAAGCGACGAATATCTGATGCGTCGCGTCTGCCAACGCCGGGAACTCGGCACACAGGTCGCCGAAGAGCGCGACGAAACCCCACTCCTCGAACAGGGAGGCGTGCATCTTCGCGAACTCGCCCTCGCGGCCGCGTTCCGGGCCGTCGTAAAGGGCGTCCGCATGTCCGTGGTAGGCGTCCTGGAAGCTGGGATCGCCCTGGCGCAGCGCGTCGTCCATCTTCTGACGCACGATGCGCTCCGTCAGGCGCTTCTCAACGCACAGAGAGATAGAGGACTCGCCTATCCTGAACAGGTGGACGAGATTCTCCATTCCCCGCATCGGCGGCTCCTACACGCGTTGGTATGTGTCGGTTTCCGACGTATTCCGAGACGGCGAACGCCAGCGCGAGCGCATGTCGGCCGACTCCCACAGCACAGAGCCCATGGGCTCCCGCCGAGGCGCGCTCATGTCCTGAAGCGGTCTTGCGTATGCAGTCGGCAAACTCAGGCCGTCCCTATCCCACCGATACGTATCCCGACGAAGGTCCTCGAAACTGAGGACAACGGACTCCTAATTCGCAGTAATAGACACCGAAAAAGGGATGTGCAAGGGCCGGTTGTCGTTTTTTTCACTTGCGCCGCCATTTGCGGCTGCGCTGACATGGTGGCGCCCGCCTGCGAGGGCGGGCCGCCCGCTTCTCGGGCTTGTCGGCGCTTCGGTGGCCGGGTCACAGGGCACGTCCGCATCCATGGGAGAGTGGGGCGCTGGCGCGGCGGAGTGCGCGTGATGCCCGGCGCCCGCGGGGAGCGTTGTGAGACCGTTGCCAGAGGGAGTCCATGACCGCGGGGAGCGACAGGGCCAGCGACGGCATGGAGCCGCCATGCCAAAGGGGAGAAGAGCGGAGGCGTGCCCCGCACGAGCGCAGGGCACGCCACGTGACGAGACGATCTAGAGGACACGATCCACGAACTCTCGCGTGTGGACGTTGACCTCGACCTTCTCGAGTTCCAGGACGCCCCGCGCCACGTGTTCGGAGTAGCGGCGGAACGCCTCTTCGCCCTTCTCCTTCGTCGCGCGTAGCGGGTTGCCGATAACGCCGCTCTCGATGAACTCGTGGTGGTCCATCGGGAAGGTGAAGTACTTGTACCCCTCGAACTCGACGTCGGGCATGCCGTCCTTCTTCTCGAACGACCTGGGCAGGAAGTCCGGGATGTGCGCCTTGGTGAACTCCGCGCGGTCCATACGCACATACTCCTCCATGCCCGCGAGATCCTGCGAGGTCTCCAGCTCGCTGGCGTGCCAGCCGGGGGTTTCCTCGATGGGGTTCTCCATCAACCCCTCCATGAGGCCGACGTAGTTCTCCATGTACGGCTTCACGAACGAGATGAGCGCGCCCGTCTCGTAACGCAGCTTGCGCAGCACGGGATCGATGATCTTGATGTTCGAGCCGTGGCCGTTGATGAAGATGATGCGGTTGAAGCCGTGGTGGATCAGGCTGCGGCCGACGTCGTTGATGAGGTTCAGCAGCGTGCTGCTTCGGACGGTTATCGTGCCGCGTCCGTTGCCGGGCTCGTGCATGTGCTGCGGCGAGTAGCCCATCCAAACGACCGGGGAGTAGATGACGCCGATCTGATCTCCGACGCGCTGGGCGATCGTCTCGGCGGTCAAACTGTCGGTCCACAGCGGGAGGTGCGGGCCGTGCTGCTCGAAGCTGGCCATGGGGACCAGGATGGTGTCCTTGACCTTCAGGTAGTTCTCTACGTCGGTGATCGTCAGGTTGGATAGGTCCCAGGATCGGAACTGTGCTCTGAACTCCGCGTCGCTCATGGCGCTTTCCCTTCTTACAGCCCTGCCATCATTTGCAGGAACAGCTCGGCCACGTCGACGCCGAACTCGGGTGAATTCACGTGCCGCTCGTACGTGTGCACTTCGATATCGTCTCGCAATCCCTCACGCAGCCGCGCGAGGAACGCCGCGTCCGCTTCCTGGTCCCAGAACGGGCCGTCGGGTGTCGCCGGGATGGACAGACCCTCCGTCGGCACGGCGATAACGACCTTTGCCTTCGCCTCGTTCAACCGTTCGGCGAAGATGTCCCCTAGTTGTAGCATCTCCTCGCGCGATGTGCGTACCAGCGTGTACTCAGGGTTGTGGTCGTATACAGGACGCCCTTGCAGCGGCTCCGGGACCGTCCCGGTGGCGAAGACGGCGAAGTCGATGCACCCCGGCACGACGACCTGCGGGACGCCCGCGCGGCCGACGCGCTTCAGCCTGTCGGGGCCGCCGTCGTGGATGCCGCCGACCATCGGGTCGTACACCTCGTCCGTAGTGAAGTCGATGACGCCGACGAACTGCCCGGCCTCCGCCAACTCCTCCATCGCCGGGCCGCCGACGCCGTTCGCATGGAAGATGACCGACTCGTAGCCGTGCTCCGCCAGGCGCTCCTTGGTCGCCATGATCGATGTCGTCGTGTTGCCGAGCATCGTGATTGCGACGAACTGCTCGGAGCCGTCGGCTTCCGGCAACTCGTGGCCGTGCTCAAGCATACCGGCGATGGCGCCGGCGACGTTGTCGAAGATGGTGCACGCGATGGGGTTCAGTCCGAGGATGTCGACGATCGAGTGGACGGTCATGATGTCGCGCGTGCCGACAAACGGGTCGAAGTAGTGCTTGCCCGACGCGATGGGCGACACGACGACCTTCGGGACGCCCGTGGGCAGACCCATCATGGCTCCCGCGCCCATGACGGCTCCCTCCGCGCCTCCCATGCTCACGATGGCGTGCAGCTTGTCGCGCCTGTAGAGGTCGAGAACGAGGTTCTGTAGCGCCGGCTTCATCTGCGCGACGGCCTTGCCGCGGCTTCCGGCGTTCTGCACCGCCTCGATCGTCGTGCCGGCGTACTTGGCGACTTCGCCGTGGTCGTAATCCGGCACGATGTCCAACGGCTCGCCGAGTATGCCTGAGTCGATGACGGTCGTCTCCAGGCCGAGCGCCTGGAGGCGGTCGCGGAGATAGGCGATCTCGGGGCCCTTGGTGTCCAACGTGCCGATGATGGCAACGTGCTTACGCATGAGCGGTCGGTTCCCTATCGACGGACGGCGCTTGGGTTCGTCTTCATGGTGGCGGCGCGCGTGCAACCTCTATCGTAACCGTCTGCCCGGCCTGGGGGAAGCCGTTTCCGCGTCGTCGCAAGGCTCGTGCGACCGCGTTTCTCGCCGCCGCTACTTCTGCACGACCAGCCGTTGCATCTCCCGCCAGGAGCCCGCCCTTAGCTCCGCGAAGTACGTGCCCCCGGCGACGCCTTCTCCCCGGTCGTTCCGGCCGTCCCAGTAGGCCGCGAGGTCCCGCGTGCGATACGCCCCCGCGGCTCGGTACCCCAGGTACAGCCGTCGGACAGCCGTCCCTCCGGGGCCGTATATGGTGACCGTTACGTCGGTCGGGTTGGACAGGTCGAAGGGAATCCACGTCTCCGGGTTGAATGGGTTGGGGTAGTTCGCCAGCAGCGCCGTGCGCTCCGGCGCCGAGGACACGAAGGCCCCGTCGCCCGACACGCGGAGCGAAACCACGCCGTGGCGGACGTGCTCCTCGGTCAACGTCAGCCGCTGTGGTGGGATGTCACGATGTGCGCCGCGGCCGCCCGAGAACGCCACTTCGAGCGCATCACCCGCGACGAAGCGTCGATCCACGTCCAGGAACGCAGCCTGGAACCGGCCGCTGCCGGCCGTGGCGCCGACGATGTCCTCGACGGAAACTCCGCTGACGACATCCGTCACGCGCACGGACAACCCGTCTGCGGAGGCGGCTCCGGGCCGCGTCATCACGCGCCCAAGCGCCACCATCACCGACCCGCCGTCAACCGTCGGCGCCGCGCGAAGCCGTGGTGCGGCGAGCGGCGCCCGCTCGACCCGCCACGGCTCGCCCCCGAGATCGAGGGTCGCGTCCTCGCTCGCCAGGACGATGTAACCGGCCCCGGCGACGATGTCCGCGTCGGTCGCATCGGAGACGACGGCGACGAACTCCCCGTCGGCGTGCCGGAGGATGCGCTGTATCGCCGGGGACAGGTCGTACACATCGCCGATGCGAGACACAGTTCCCCGCCGCGGGATGCCGATCTGGTTGAAGCCGCGATGCAGCCGAACGACGGGCGGCAATGCCGCGCCCTCGAAGGACACGACCTTCGCGCGTTTCATGAGAGCGAGGACGCCCGAGTGCGGCCCTAAGGGGAAGTTCGCCCGACTCGCGCTCTCGACGCCGGCCGCGTACGCGACGTAGCGCCCTGCGGCATCGGGCGCCAGCAGCGCGCTGACATCGTCGGCGCCTCCTAGCGCTTCGTACAGATCCTTGGCCGAGGAGACCCCCTCGACCAGCGCGGGCACGTGCATCAGGCTCAGGCCGGCCGGGAGGCCGAGAGTCGCGCCCGGCGCGGGCTCCGGTCTCGTCCGCGTGATGTCCGCCCTGACGAATCGCAAGTCCCCCACGAACACGCCGGGACCCCACGCTCCGCCCATCCACCCCCAGAGCAGGGACGCCACATCCTCGCCGGCGAACGGCCCGACGGTCGGCCCGATGGTGTAGTACCCGCCGCCGAGGGCACGCTCCAGGGCGTTCAACTCTAGCGGGTCGAATGGTGCGTTCGGCGCCGTGTCCTCGACAGGCGGCCCAACCGCGTCGGCATCGACTACCCCGATGTTGAACGCGACGACGAGGCCGTCCGCCGGGACGATATCCCACGGCCAAGCGCCGCTGAACGGAATCGCCGCCTCGATGTCGTACCCGTGGTCGGTGCGGGTGAGCACGACGCGCGACGCGCGTGGCCTGCCCGCGACGATCGCCGAGGTCGCCTCATCGGTCGCCTCCTCGGTCGCCGCGCATCCCGCCTCATCGCTGCGCAGATCCAGCCTGATCGGTCCAGCGCACGCCTGCGGGATGAACGACGCGCGCCCATCCACCGGAAGCAGGTCGATCCAGATGGAGTCGTGGTGGGCGCGGTACGCCGACGACAGTGGGAACGCTTTCGGCCCGGCAGCCGCCGTCACGGGGAGCTCCGCGATGCCTACGGTCGAGCCGGGGAGACACCCGTCGGGCCCGTACCACTCGAATCCGAGAGGGCGCGGGATAAGGATGTCGTCGGTTACGCGCAGCGCCACGTACAGGGCTTCCATGTCCGCGACCACCGCGAACTCGTACGACCCGTCGCTGTCGTCCGCGGGCCCGTGAGGGTCCGCGCCCGGGCGGCCGTACACGTCGGCGGTGCGGGTGTGATCTACGAAGTGCCATGGCGCGTTGTCCCACACGGCTTCGTTGAGGGCTCCGTCGACCTCGGGAGTGTTTGGGAACGCGCAGTTGTAGAGCACGCCGTTGATCCCCGGGTCGATCGCTGCGGTCGGCTCGCGATCGGGAGGATGCGTCTCGCCATCCGCGCGCCACGCGGGGCCACTCCACCGCTGTATTCTGCCGTCCCAACCCCCACTCACCAGCGTCTCGCCGTCCGGCGAAAACGCGACCATTTGGACGCGGGCGGCATGTCCATAGAGCGCCGTGATATGCGCGCCCGAGTAGCCATCCCATATCCGCACGGTCCTGTCCGAACTGCCACTTGCCAACGTGGCGCCGTCGGGTGAGAACGCCAGGGCCATGCCGCCACTCGCGTGTTCATGCTGCGTTGTGATTTCCTGACGCGTCGTCAGATCCCACAGCTGGACTTCGCCATCGCGACCGGCGGCTGCCAGTCTGTACCCGTCGGGTGATGGCGCGATGGCCTCGACAGCGAACCCAGTGACAAGTCGCGCGATCTCTCGCCGGGCGCCGATGTCCCATATCGTCACGGCTCCGTCCCAGCTCCCGATCGCGAGCGCCGGGCCTTCGGGGAGGAACGCAACGTCCGTGGGCGACCGGCCTACGTCCAGGCGCGCGATTTCCTCGCGTGCTTCGACATCCCAGAGCGTCACGGTTCCATCCCCGCCCGTGGCCGCCAACATCCGCCCGTCGGGCGAGAAGGCGAGGAAGTGCCCATCTCCCGGCAGGATCGCGAGCTCTCGCCTGGAAGGGACGTCGTACAGGACGACGTGGTCTCGGAAGTCGACGCTGCTGGCGAGCGTCTCGCCGTCGGGGGAGAGCGCGGCGGCTTTCACCCAGCCAAAGTCGCGGAAAGGGATCACGAGCTCGCCCGGGGTACCCTCCTGTAGCGTCTGACTGCGCGAATCCACCGACCACAGGCCGCCGTAGATGAGCGTCCCCACGGCGAGAAGGTCCCCGTTCGGTGTGAACCGGATTGCGGCGACACGCCCGACAGAGAGCGTGATAGCCGGGTCAGGAAGCGCCGAGACGGAGCCGCACACCAACAGCGTCAGGGCGATCAGCGGCGCAGCGGACGCGGGCCATCGAGCCCGTGCGGGGCCGCTGCGCCGACGAGGAAGGCGGCGGCAGACGGCCTTGCGTGTCGCACGCGATGCCTCGAACACGGTCGACCCCTCCTGGCGAGGATGGCGCCGAGAGTTCGCCAACGGGCGACGGGCGACGGGCGTTGTCGCGGGTCCCTGTCCGTCCCATCAGCGCGGCGCTGGGCCGCGCAGCCTTCCACGGCCCGGCAGCTATCCGTCGAGGCGATCCGCGAGCAGCTCGTAGAGCCCCTGCACTGCGATGCCGAACCGCGACGCGTGCGCGCCAAGGTGAGACAGCGTGCCGGCGTCCTCGGTGACCAGGACGCCCACGCCCGCCTGCTTGGCATCTCCGAGTCGCGCCCAGGTGAGGTGATTCGCGAGGTCGGGGTCGGTGAACTGCAGCGCCGTGCTTCCCACGGGATGCGCGCGCTCCTTGCGCCAGAACAGCTCCCTCGCCGGGCCGTCCATGACGCGGGAAACCAGCGCGCGCGGCGTCTCGTGCCGCTCGGGCAGCCGGACGGAGTGCGCCGGATCCACGTAAGCGTACGGCCGCGCGTCCTTCTCAGCGGAGAAGGACACCGACTCGCTGCTGTCCAGGACAGACACCAACTCGACCACCTCGACATCCGAGGGCCACTCGATGTCCAGCCGATCGGCGTAGAGCGTCGTGAAGGCGTAGTGATCGCCGGGAGACAGCACGATGACGCGCTTGGCGCCGGTCGCCCGGACCTCCGCGAGGTTGGCGTTGGCGATGTCGGCGGCGATGTCGGCGTAGCCGAGGGAGCTCGGCAGGTAACCGTTGCTGCGCCCATGCCCCACCGCGACGGGGTCGATGCCCGCGGCCGTAAGAAGCCGCTTGGCCGCGGCGAGCCCGTCCGACCCGATGTACGCCGCCTCGTCGCCGACGAACAGTGCCGTGTCGCCGCTTCCGGCGCCAGTGGTCGGTTCCCGCTCCTCGTACGGATTGCCCCAGTTGCGCAGCCGATCGGCCGTCTCCCTGACCCGCTTCGGGGCGAGGTCGAGGCCGACGAGTTCCTCGCGCACTCGGGCGATGGTGTCGGGGAACGGCTGGTCGGTGACGCAATTCGCGCGGCAGGTTCCGCAGTCGGCGCACTGGAACATGACTTCGGCGTTCTCTTCGTTCCACTCGGCCATGCCGCGACGCTGCGAGGCGATGGTGAGACCCCACCCGTGGGGCGTCAGTGTTTCGAGCCGTGTGACGTGTCCAACGGGGCACACGTGGCGGCACATGAGGCAATACCGACAGTTGTCGACGGTATCGTTCGCGAGCGTGATGTCCCGCATGGTGTCCAATCTGTCGCTCCGCCTTAGTAGCCGAACCCGAGCTTGCCGGGATTCATGATGCCGTTGGGGTCGATCGTGCGCTTGAGGCTCTGTAGCAGGGGCCATGCCGTGCCGTACTGCTCGCGGGTGAAGCGCCCGAGCTTGATCCCGACGCCGTGGTGGTCGTTGATCATGCCGCCGTTGGCCAGCGATGCCTTGACCGCGCTGGACCAGATGCGGTTGTGCAGCCGGATGGTCTCCTGCGCGTCCTTGGGCGGCTCCTTGACGACGAACCTGTCGTAGAGCGACGCGCCCCAGTGGTACCAATGCGAGAAGTGGCCGATATAGCTCACATCCCAGTCGGCGTAGTTGTCCTCGATGGCGGCCTTCTTCGCCCGGTAGAGCGCCTCGATCTTGTCGAAGGTGGTCACCGTCTCGGTAGTGCCGTACATCCAGGGCAGCTTCAGGTTCTTGGGCGGATAGTAGAAGTCGTAGCGATGGTCCCACCACTTCTGGCCCGGCTCGCGACCAAGGTCACGCGCGCCCAGATCGGCGCAGATGTCCAGCGCCCTCTGCTCCTGGGCCGTGGCGATCTC
>NYZG01000220.1 GCA_002687025.1 Candidatus Poribacteria bacterium | reverse complement strand
GTCCGTCGGTGTATCCGCCGGCATGGAGTTCGGTTCTCGTCGGCCGTCCCTGGTGTCCCGTGAACATCTCTGGGGACACCCCTCGTCATGACGCATCCCAGCCCGCGTTGCAGGCGGGTCTACAGGATCGATTCCGGAGGAGTTTCTGGGCCGCCTCCCAAGGGGACCAGCACGCAGAGCGCCGCAGCGCGACCGAGATAGCCTCAGAGCTCTGTCTCGTCGGCGATACCTGTCAATGGCACAGTACAGGAACGCGCTCGTAGGTCGCGACGCCGCCGGAACCGCGTGGACAGAGGGCCAGCCTCGGCGTAACTGGACACCGTGGCTATTCTGTCCAGTCTGTGGACGGCTGCTCTGGCGCCGCGAATTGAATCTGGTGAAGGCGCGCATAGACTCCCTCTCGGCCGAGAAGATCCTCGTGCTTCCCGCGCTCGACTATCTGGCCTCCGTCAAGGACCAGGATCTGGTCGGCGTGCTGAATCGTCGATAGCCGGTGCGCGATCGCGAACGTGGTCCGGTTCTGCACGAGTTTCCCTACCGCCTCCTGGATGAGTCGTTCCGTGGCGGAATCGACGGAGGCGGTGGCCTCGTCCAGAATCAGGATCGGCGTATCCGCCAGGATGGCCCGCGCGATGGACAGGCGTTGGCGTTCTCCTCCCGAGAGCTTGACGCCCCACTCGCCGATGAACGTGTCATATCCGTCTGCCAACCGCATGATGAAGTCGTGTGCGTTCGCGGCTTTGGCCGCCTCAACGACCTCTTCGTCTGTAGCATCCAGCCGTCCGTAGCGCAGGTTGTAGATCGCCGTGTCGAAGAAGAGGTACGGGTTCTGCGACACGATCGCCATCTGCCGACGAAGCGACATCACGTCGGCCTGTCGAATGTCCACGCCGTCGACCAGTACGGCCCCGCCCGTGGGGTCATAGAACCGTGCGATGAGGTTCACCAACGTTGTCTTGCCGGCGCCGCTCGGGCCCACCAGGGCGACTAGCTCGCCCGGCGCCGCATGGAGGGTGACATCGCTCAGCGCCTCGGTGTCCGCACGGTATCCGAAATGCACGCGGTCGAACCGGATGTCGCCGTCTACATCGGCCAGGAGGACGGGTTGTGGAACGACTCTTATCTCCGGCTCAGTGTCCAGCACCTCAAACAGCCGCGTGCCCGACGCCAGCGCGCCTTGCACTTGGTCGTAGAACCGGGTCACCCCGGTGATGGGTCCGAAGAGCATCGGCATGTACTGCAAAAAGACGACGAACGTGCCGGGATCGAGGCCGCCACGGAGCACCTTCACGCTGCCCATGCCCAACACCACGACGTAGCCGACCTGGTTCAGCAAGTCGATCCACGGCCGGTACACCGCGAAGATGTCCGCGAGGCGCACATTGATCCGAGAGGCCTCTCGGCTCTTCTCGTTGAACCGCGCGAGTTCGTAGTCCTCGCGCGCAAAGCTCTTGATGAGCCGGATGCCCGAAATGTTGGCCTGGATCAATCCGTTCAGTTCGCCCGTCTTGTGCTGGCGCGCGAGCGAGTTCCTGCGTAGCGCTTTACTGACGATCCACGTCGACAGGAGGATCACCGGCGCCGACGCGAGTGATAGGAGCGTCAGACTCCAATCCCACGACAGGCAGAAATAGAGAACCCACCCAAGGCGACCGAGATCGGTGAGCAACGCGACGACCGGTCCAACGATCACACGTTCCAGCGCGTTCACGTCGTTGATGACCCGCGACATCACCTCGCCCGTCTGCCGATCCTCGAAGTAGCGCACGGAGAGCCGTTGCACGTGCGCATACATCCGACTCCGCATGTCGTGGATCAGTGACTGACCAATGCGCGCCATTGTCGATTCCTGTAGGATCGACACCGCCTTGCCGACAACGTAGAGAGTCAGGAACGCGCAGACGAGGACCGCAGCCACCACGACTGCGGGATCAGCGGCCCGCAACCAGGTGTAGGAGGCGTGCCCTACGGCTTCCCGCAGGTAAGGGGCCAGTGGCAGGACCGTTCTGTGAGGAACGACGGAGCCGATCTCAGGTCCCACGCGCCGTGGCGCGCCACTGCCGAAGCCGGTTACTTCGTTGACCGCAATGCCCAGCACTTGGGCCGGTAGGATCGAGAGAAACGCGGTCAGCAGCGAGAGGAGAAGGACGACGAGAATCCATGGCCAGTATGGGTGCGCATACTGGAGCAGTCGCAAGTAAGTTCCGGCAAGCCGCTGAGTGCCACTCTCTTCTGTTCCCACCGACCGCTCGGCTCCTCGGGAGATGGCACAGAATAGCTGAGCCGCTCCGCTGGCGGAAGCCCGGCTCAGTCATCATGCGGGTTCCAGGCTACGGCCTCCGGCCGTGGACCCCCGCCATGTTGAACTGTGTCCGCGGCATGCGCGCGAGAACCCGCTTCGCAACGCGGTTACGACGGATTGGGGCCGACCTGCTGAATCCCCCGAACGTCCAACTGTCCGCGCTATCGCCCGATTGCGGAGGATCTGATGAGGGCAGGGGGTCAGTCTGGGCCAGACGCTTCCAGGATTCTGTCCCGTTGCCAATGAGTGCCACCCAGTTGCCGCGGGACGCGGGCGCCCTCCAATCTCAACGCCTCAAGGTGTTCTGTTAGGTTGGTGCAAGCGGGACGACTTGCCCACGCGCGGCCACGGGCGCGGAACGCCACGGTACGAGCTGACACAGGCCGCCCCAAAGCCGTCGCCGTGTCGGTCATTCGATCTCCGTGAGGATCGCCTCGATTCTGTCGGCCTCCTCGGACGTCAGGGGCGTCGCGTTTCCTTGCGGCGAGGCCCTCGTCGATCTTCTCGACGCGGCAGCAACACGCCGGACATATGACGTCGGAGTCTAGAGTCGTCGCCAGCCGCGACACTCTCGCGCCCTGCGTACCAACATCTCGAGTTCGTCCTTGGCCGCCACCGCAACATCGACGACGTCCTGCGGCTCACCCTCCGCGATGACTCTGTCAAATACGTCCAACGCCGCTTGGGTGGCGGCGCGTCGAGGTCGGCGTCGACGCACCCCTATCGGCAGCTGCGAGAGTGTCCACAATGCGTCTTTTCTGCCCTTCACGCCTGCCTCTGTTACCGGTGGCGACCCGGCGGTCGCCAGGGCGTCTGCCAACGAGCGCGCCGCTTGCTCCCTTGTGTCCCACCATTCGTGCCAATGCCCGGCGCCACGCATGCCCATGTACGTCAATACGCCGATTACCACCGCGTACACGGCCGCGGTGCTCGCGACAGACGCTCTGCTGATATCGGACGTATGGGCCAACGCCGCCGCGGTGACAAGGCCCACGGCACCGCACGCGATTCCGCCCGCCGCCCACGCATATCGGTGTGGCCCGTCGCGCAACTCCGCCGCCACCAGGCCCTGTCGCAACGCGATCGAGACGCCGTAGAGCGCGACATACGCGGCAACGGCCAAGGCCGTTCGGGAGGCGCCGGAGCCGCCGATGCTCGCCATCAGGCGAGAATACGTAGACTGATCCGAGAGCGCCGCGACGACAGCCATCCCCGACGACATCACGGTCATATTCCATCCGAGGCGCCGGAAATAGCGGCCGAACAGATATCGCTGAAAACCCACGCCCGGGAGCATCTTCTGCGCGACGATCACGGCGGCCCAGCGGACCAAGAACAGGCCGCAAGCGATCGCTAGAGCGATGGCGGATATCGAGAGCGGGGACAGATCCGTCATGGATCGGCCGTAACGGAATGGTAGTGGCCGGCGGTCATCCGGCGAGCACGGAGTCGATGGCGGCGGCGAGCGCGAAGGGCAACGTGTCCATCTTGTTGGCTATCTGGCAATTGGGGCGTCCGTCGAGAGCGGCCAGTATGTCCTCGTCGACGACGTTTGTCAGGACGATCACAGGGGTATCCGGGCACCGTGCACGGATGTCGTGGAAGAGGAACGTACCGGTCTTCACCCCGTTCCGGGTTTCAGACACGCTGTAGTCACACGGAGGCATCATTATATCCAATAAGATTATCTGCACGTCGGTGCGCCGTTCCTCATCGTCGAGATACTCCAGTGCCTCTGCGGGGTCCTCCACCTGCCGGACATCGTGGCCCCGGATCGCGAGGGCGTCCCTATACGGTTGCATAGACGCTATTCCATCGTCAATCAGCAATATCATACTGATCCCCATCGTCATCGGTCAGAGGCCCATCCGCCAGCCCCACCGGCAATTGGATCGTGAACTGTGTCGGCTGCCCCACTTTGCTCACCCAGACTTGTCCGCCGTGGGCCTCCACAATCAAGCGCACGATCCAAAGGCCCAATCCCTGCCCGCTGACATGATGGTGAACCGCCTGGCGGCCGCGCACACGGTCCCCAAAGACCGCGTCGCGCATGTCCTCATCGATCCCGATGCCCCAGTCGGTGACGGTGATCTGGAACCACCGGCCCACTCTGGCGCTGCCAATGTTGACTCGGAAGGATCTCCGGTCGCCGCTGTAGTACTTAATGGTGTTCGACAGAAGATTGAACATCACCTGCTCGAACCGATCACGGTCGATGTGTATCCGCGGAATGTCGTCGAACGATCCGACACGGATGTTGTGCGGTGAGAACCCGCGGTCCACAACGTAGGTCTGGACCTGCGCGATCGCCGGCATGATGACATCTGCCCTTATCAGCGTAGGCCGATAGATGAGCTCTAGTCGCTCGGGTGTGTATTGGTAAAGGTCGACTGTGTTCAGGAGCCGGCGCATCAGGTGACTCCACGACATTATCCGACGCGCGTTCGCAGCCACGACGTTGGCATCCGCGCCGCACAATGTTTCGGCCGCCGCCTCCATCAACTGCGCCGTGCCGCGGATGGCCACCAGGGGTTCCCGGAGCTCGTGAGTCAACCGCGCCAACGCTTCGGTGCGGTGGTGCTGGTCGGCCAGGATCTCCATCCGTGGCACGATGCTCTGCATTACGGCCTCGACGATGGCCAAGTCGGTGTCGGAAAAGGCGGCCGAGTCCTGGAACGCGGTGCCGGCGCCGACCTTGTTCCTGCACCGAACGACCCCTATACAGTGATCGTCCGAGCCGAAGAACGGCACAAACAGGCAGTTGTCGGTCGCCGTCGACGGCACTTCTTCCTCGGATCGGCCACGCCTATCCCCGTCCAGGCCTGCGCCACCCACGGTTGCCCGCGCCTTGCGATCCTCCCACACGCTACCCACCAGGCCGTCGCCCTTGCGATAGAATTGCTCGTCCGGGGCGCAGTGCCACGTGAGGCCCGTCGTGCCAGGCGCGAGCAGACGCTCGCCGTAGGCGTCCTCCATAAACACGGTCACTCCTTGGCATTGCACGCCCTCCTGCACGAGCGAAGCAACGCCCTTCAGGAGGCTGGAGAGTGTGCCTGTGTCCCGGGCAATGAGGTTTGCCCGCGACCCGTGCTCGGAGCACGCGTCCTCAATCGACACGTCTGCCGCGAACGAGACGTGCTCCGCGAGAGCATACAGGGCACTCCGATCCGGCTGCGGATCGTCATTGCACAGCAGAAAGTTCACTATGTATTGCGTGTGGTGGGGGTTCCAGAGGTTCCGCACCGGCAGACTCACGAGTGTGTGTGGATCTAGGCGCGATAGCAGCGATCTGTCGTGGAACGCTACGCGGGTCGCCGCATCGCGCAGATCATACGTCTGGACTGACTGCGTGGCGATGGCCCGCGCCGTCAATGCCTCGCCAGCCGGAAGCGACTGCATCAGGCCGTCCATGGCCGGCGACAGTGCGACCAGCGTCAGGACCTCGGAGATGGAGCTGTGAGCCCACATCGTAACGAGCGTACACGCGGTAAGGTCACGGAGGCATTCGACCAGCTCAGCGTGGCACTGAGCGACGTTCACAAGACTCGACCGCATCATCACATCGATGATGCGGTGCAACGACGCCCGCAGCTCGGGTTCCGGGCCCGGCTGCGCACGCTCGTCGGAGCCGGCGCTTACCTCGCCAGCGGCCACCGCGCCTGCGTTGACCTGTACGCCACGGTCTGCCAACCAGCTCAGAGATTCTGTGAGGCTCCTGATGGGATCCAGGTGCGTGTTGTCCTGCTCGATGACAAGCCAGCCATCGAACCGCACCTCGTGTAGGCAATCAAGGACTGCCTCGAGGTGCACTGTGCCTCGACCGAGTTCCACGAATCCACGGGCGTACCGGTGGATGGACCTGCCATATTCGGGGGCCCAGTCCTTGAGGTGAATCGACGCGATACGCTTCCGGCCGAGACCATCGCGAATGGCCTCGGTCGAGTCCTCATCCAGCAAGTGCAAGTGCCCGGTGTCGGGGATCAGCAACACGGTGTCCTCGGTATCGTCGTCGATGATCTCCCATACTTGTGACAGCGTGCGCACCGGCTTCCCCACGTGTGGGTGCAGTGCCAGCATACGGCCCTTGCACGCCGCCATGACGGCGTCGTCGAACGTGTCGGAATACAGGTAGCACGCAGAATGGCCCTGACTGTACGCCACCCGTTGCGCGATGCTGCCCCCCGCGAGACCTATCAACTCCAGCTCGTGTTCGGCCAGAAGCTCCAGCAATTCAGTGATAGGTGGGAGGCGCGACGGAGGTTGCGCGATCTCGATGCCGGAGAATCCCGCCGCAGCTGTGCGCGCCATCGGCGCCCGCCAACTGTTGATGTCGCCCCCTAGCCTGGTTCCCCAGATGATCGTCTGAGCGGCGAGTCGCGCCGTCATGGGCTTGGGCCGGTCAGAACGTCGTCGCACATCAAGGCCCTTCCGCAGGGATAGTTACCGCACCCAGCAACTCCCGCGCCGTTGCGCTGAGCGTATACGTGTTGTCCTCCCGGTGGTCGAGGAGACCACGATGGACCAACGCCACGTCGGGGAGCGAGTGCGCGCGCTTCGCCTCTTCCGGCCCGGAACGCGGCCTCCGCGCGGGGCCGACGCGCGCCATGTCGTCGCCGGCGGCCTGTTGCGGAGCCCCAGGCTCGGCGCCTTCCCCCAGCAGGCGCCCCAGGTCTATCTCCCCGACGGCGACCCCCGCAGGTTGCGCAAGAGCGTCGGCCGCGCGGCGCACCAGCGTGAATGCGACGTCAATCTGCCGGGTCAACTGCGCCCTGGCCGCGCCCGTCGGGGCAACGAGTTTTTGGCAGTTCGGGATGATACCATTAAATACGTGAGACAGGAAGACACATGTCACACAGGCGTCGTCGGGGAGGCCGGCGCCCACTGCCTGCCTTGCAGCAGTTGCCGTCCGTCCGAGGAGCGCCGCGACACTGCCGGGATCCCACGCGCGCTTCCGCTCGTTGTGCCACCCGTCTACCTGCTCCACCAGAGTATCGCTCAGGCGCGTCATCTGCCGATCCGCCGTCGCCGAGTCGGGCGGCCGGCGCTGAGGGAACGGGAACGGCGCGCCGCCCGGGGTGGGTGTGGCCGCCAAGTTGGCCCCGGCGTCGTGCGCGGAGGCCGGCGGATCGCAGTACACCCATCCCGATTCGCGGAGTTTGTCCACGGCGCCGGTCAGATGAGCATCCATCTGGGTGCGCAACGCGGACAGCCCTGCGTAGCGACCGATGCAGACTGAGCTCCCAATCTTCGCCAGATACTTTTCCGTGGATCGCTTCTGCTTCTGTTTCGCG
>NYZG01000219.1 GCA_002687025.1 Candidatus Poribacteria bacterium | reverse complement strand
CGTGACGCGCGGCTGGCTGCGGCGCATGATCGAGCACTGTGAGGACAATCCCGGCATCGGCATCATCGGCCCGTCGACCAACTTCGCCGGGGGCCCCCAACGGCTGGATGACGCGGACTATGCCGATACGGACGAGCTGCTCGCTTTCGCTGACCGGCTGTCGCGGGAGCAACGTGGGAGCGTCGCCATTTTCGGGAGGCTGATCGGCTTCTGCATGCTCATTCGTCGCTCGGTCGTCGATCGCGTGGGCAACTGCGACGGCCGGTTCGGCACGTACGGCTTCGAGGACGACGACTACTGTTGGCGCGCGGTGTTGGCGGGCTTCCAGGTGTGCATCGCCAGGGATGTTTTCGTGCATCACGTTGGGAATCAGGGGTCCGCCAAGGGCGCCGAGGACTACGTCAAGATCATACCGGCGGCATGGGTCGCGTTCCGTGACAAGTGGGGCCTCCCGGAGACGCTCGATATGGAGCAGTACTTCCGGCTCATCGGCACGTACCGTCTCATGCGCGCATTCGATCCAGAGCGAGACTACATCGCCCTCCCGGACGCATCCGCCGTCGCGCCGATTACGACACGCACGCCGTCGGCCGACATGATCGGTCCGTGACACGCGCGTCGGTCGCGCGTCGTGGAAGTGGAAGGCTTATCTGTGATCCACTACCCGGCGTGACTTCAGTTCGTGCCGTGGCAGGGAGCCGACCTCGGCCCGTGTGACCTGCGCGCGAAGCCCGGTGGCCCGACGGATCGACTCGGCCACGTCTGCTGTCGAGCTCCCGCCGGCCGCGGCGGCCTCGACGCGCACCCGCAGCTCGTCGAGAGCTCCTCGCCGATCCACATCAATCGCGTATTCGGACACCTGCGGCACACTGCGGATGGCGTTCTCCAACGCCGCCGGGAACACCACGATGCCACGGATGAGCATCGCGTCGTCCACGCGTCCCGTGACGCCGCCGTCCAGTCGGACATACGTCCGGCCGCAGGGGCAGGGATCGCTCGCCAGCCGGACATGGTCACCCGTCCGGTAGCGGATGAGCGGCATACCGACGCGTCCCAGATTCGTCAGGACGAGTTCGCCTTCGCGCTCCGGCTCGTCGGGTCTGGGATTCAGCACCTCCACGATGAACTCCGACTCGTTGATATGGAGGCCGCGCAACTCGCCGCACTCGAACCCCCACGACCCGACCTCCGTCGCTCCCGCGTGGTCGAAACAGGTCGCGCCCCACGTGTCGGCTATGCGCCGTTTGGTCGCGGGGATGCTCGCGCCCGGCTCGCCGCCGTGGATCGTCACACGCACGGCGTCCATGGCTGGGATGCCCTTCGCGCGCGCGATGTCGGCGAGGTGAAGGGCGTAAGTCGGCGTGCTCACGAGCACGGTGGCGGCGTTGTCGGCCATGAGCCGGGCGCGCTGCTCGGTGGACGCTCCGCCGCCTGGGATTGCCATCGCCCCCACGCGCCGCGCGGCCTCGAACGCGCACCACAACCCGATGAACGGCCCGAAGGAGAACGCCAGGAAGATGCGGTCCTCCGGGCCGACGTCCGCCGCGCGGTAGCCGGCTGCCCACGACTCTACGAGCCACTCCCAGCTTGCGGGGGTGTCCAGCCACCGCAGCGGCCGACCGGTCGTGCCGGAAGTGCGATGGTCACGGGTGTACCGCTCCGGCGAGAAGGTAAGCAACGTCCCGTATGGCGGGCGGGCCGCTTGGTCCTCGGTGAGCTCCCGCCGTGTGGTGAACGGGAGGCGTCGCAGATCGTCGAGGGAGGCGATATCCTGCGGGCGAATCACGCCGGCCGTCGCGAGTCGAGTCCGGTAGAACGCGTTGGTGTCCAGGACCGGCCCGAGCATGCCTCGGAACGCCGAAAGCTGTGCTTGCGTCAGCCGCTCGCGGTCGAGCCGTTCCCTGCCCTCTGGATCGTGGTCACCCATCCTTCTTCCATCCGCCACGAGGCCCTGCGCGATCAGACAATGGTCGCCCAGAGGGCGCGGTTGCAGGTTACGCGTCCCAGGTGACGACGCTATCACTACAGCGGATCGGACGCTAGCGCGTCGGGAACACCATCGGAGGGGCGATATGGCCGTGGAACACCGGGCCGACGACTGGAACGAGTACCGGATGGAATATCAGAACCCTCATGCGGTGTTGGAGCCTCTCGAGCGCGAGATCTCCGTCGTCGATGGCATCCTGACCACGCTGTGCGACGAGGGAGTGCTCGATCACACGGCGTACGACCACGCGAAGATGCTCGCGCACAGACAGGCCGTGCGGGACAGGTTCGACATGCCGTGGACGGCCATCACTCCCCGAATGCAGCGCACCCTCTACGCGATCAGCGCCATCGCGCAGCCCCGCAACATGATCGCGGCCGGGGTGTTCTGCGGGAACACGTTCATCTCCAACGCCGGCGCCGGCGTCGGCCCGGGGGCGTCGTACGCGGCCGAGAACCTCATAGGCGTCGAGATCCGGCCGGAGGAAGCCGAACGCGCCGAGTGCAATGTGCGGACCATCGACCCGACTGGAGTCGCGCGCGTCGTGGCCGCCGACGCGATAGACGTCGTGAGCGACTTCGACGGCACGATCGACCTCCTCTATCTAGACGCGGACGGCGACGCCGGCCGCGGCAAAGGCATCTATCTCGAGATACTCGAAGCGTGCCTGGACAAGCTGAGCCCCGGCGCCGTCGTGCTCGCCCACAATAGCGAGAACCAGGCCGAGAGACTCGCGAGCTATCTGGCCTTCGTCCGTGACCCCGCGAACTTCCGGGGAAGCGTGAACATCGTCGTGGATATCGAGGGCCTGGAGGCGTCGCGGCGGTAACGCCGTCCAGAGGGCATCAGCGCCCGCGCTTCGCCCAGGACATTCAAGACACTCCTTGTTTAGACTCCCCCGCCGTGCAACAGTATGGAATGCGGCGCCGGCGAGGAGGAGGGCAGAATGAACGACGGGCGCGGGGATGCCACGGGCGCGTTTCTCATGGAGCAGTTCGCGCGGATCGGCAAGGCGCTCTCCAGCCCGCAGCGGCTCAAACTGGTGGAGCTGCTGGCGCAGGCCGAACGCACCGTGGAGCAGCTCGCGAGCGTCACGGGACTCTCCATAGCGAACACGTCGCAGCATCTACAGGTGCTGCTTCGCGCGCGTCTCGTTAGCAACCGCAAGGACGGCCTGTACGTCCACTATTCGCTCGCCGACGCGGCCGTCTACGCTCTGTGGCGATCCATGCAGCTTCTTGGCGAAGCCCGTCTCGCCGAGGTGCGCGAGTTCCTCGCCGAGGAGTTCGATGACGGGGCGGAGGCCGAGGCGGTCACGCCCGAGGCGCTACAGGAGCGCATCCGCGCCGGCGATGTCACTCTCATCGACGTCCGCCCCGCGGAGGAATATCGGCAAGCCCATCTGCCAGGGGCGGTTTCCATGCCGGTCGATGAAATCGAGTCACGCCTGGCCGAGCTTCCCAACGGCCGTGAGGTCGTGGCCTACTGTCGCGGCCCTTACTGCCTTCTCGGGCCCAGCGCGGTGCGCCGCCTGCGGGAGGGCGGGTTCACTGCCTCGCGGCTTTCGCTCTCCGTGCCGGAGTGGGCCCGAGACGGACATCCCACCGAGACGGGAGGAGACTACTCGTGACCACCGTGTTTTTCGCCGCCGCATCCCTGACGCGGCCAGCCCCGACCAGGTCGCCGTCCCGAGTGAGCGGAACGCTCGTCGGCATGGCCATGGCGCTGGTCCTGACCGCCTGCCAGTCCACCGAGACCCGGGCGCCCGACCCGGAAACGCCGACGGCCGGTCGGCCCGCGGTGACGCTCATGTCCCCGACGGAACTCCAAACGGCGCTGGACGGCGAAGACTCGGTCCTCATCAACGTCTGCACGTCGCCTCGTTCGGGCGAGATCGCCAACACCGACATGGCCATCGCGTACAACACGCTGGAGCAGGCAGCGGACCAACTGCCCGCCGACAAAGACGCCCGCATCGTCCTGTACTGCATCAGCGGCGGCATGAGCGCTACTGCCGGCGAGACCCTGACAGCGATGGGCTACACGAACGTGCTCGACCTGGCCGGCGGCACGCAAGCCTGGCGCAAGGCGGGCCTCCCCATCGGCGAGCGCACGCAGTAGACGGCTCCCCGAGTATCGGAGGGCGGCCCCGCGCGTGTCAGGACCCAGGAGAGACGAAATGCGTGCAAAAACGATCGTCGTGCTCGGCGGGGGCGTGGGCGGGATGGTGGCCGCCAACGAGCTGAGCAGGCTCGCGCCCGGCAATCGCGTCGTGCTGGTCGAGCGAAACGAGCAGCACGCCTTCGCTCCCTCATTCCTATGGATCATGACCGGGGACCGACGCCCGGCGCAGATTCAGCGGCCGTTGCGCAGCCTGGTGCGACCCAGCGTGGATATCGTCCACGCGGAGGTGACCGGCGTTGACCTGGACGCGCGCCACGTCACGACGGACGCGGAGGCGCTGACGTACGACTATCTCGTCGTCGCGTTGGGCGCGGAGCTCGCGACGGATGCGATTCCAGGCCTCGACGAGGGCGCGCACACCTTCTACTCTCTCGACGGCGCAGTCGCGCTACGTGACGCCCTCGCGAATTTCGATGGGCGAAGCGTCGCCGTGGTCGTCGCGGGTCTTCCCTACAAGTGTCCCGGGGCGCCGCTCGAGGGCGCCATGCTCATCCGCGACATACTCGGCCGGCGTCGGTCGCGTGAGAACATCGACATCGGCCTCTACACTCCCGAGCCCGCGCCGATGGCGCTCGCGGGCGTCGAGCTCAGCGACATGGTCGTTTCGATGCTCGCGCAGCGGGACATCTCCTACCATCCGGGATGCCACCTTACGGCCGTCGACCCGGACGCGCGCGAACTGCAGTTCGATGGCAAGCCCTCGGCGCAATACGACCTGCTCGTAACCATCCCTCCGCACCGTCCGCCAGGCCTGCTGCGCGATTCGGGCCTGGCCGGCGACTCGGGATGGGCCCCGGTAGATCGAGAGACGCTCGAGACCGACCATGAGAATGTCTACGCCCTCGGAGACGCGGCCGCGGTCGCGATCCCGGGCCGGTGGAATCCAGAGGTCGGCCTCAGCCTTCCCAAGGCAGGAGTGTTCGCGCACGGACAGGCGGAAGTCATCGCGCGCCGCATCGCCGCGGACATCGCCGGCGCCCGACCCACCGCGACCTACGGCGGCGTCGGATACTGCATGCTCGAGGCCGGGGGCGGCGTCGCCGGATTCGCCCATGGTGACTTCTACGCCGAGCCCTCGCCTGACGTGCGGCTACGCCCCATGGGACGGCACTGGCATCTGGGGAAGGAGCTATTCGAGCGATGGTGGCTGACTCCCTTCGGAATCAGGAAGTCGCTGCTGGGCCTCGCGATGCGAGCGGGCGCGAGAACTCTCGGCGTGCCGGACCTCCTCTGACCATGGCCGCTTTGCCGTGCGGCGGCGCCTCGCCGCCACGCGAGCGGCAGCACGACCCCGCTATTCAACGTCATACTTGACTAGCGGGGCCTCCAGGTATATTATAGAATGTCGTTGAATACTGCGCCTGCGCGCAGAATCAGAGCCACGCCGTCGCACTAAAGGCCGCGGGCGCCCTACGCGAAACAGGCTCCGCCGCATCGAGACTCGCGCTATCGGCCCCTCGCCGGCCACGCCCGGGGCAGTTCGCGGAACCCACGACCGGAGGCGCGCGCGAATGACGATGATGGAACGTCTCACGATGTTTTCGCTCGACCGCCCGAAGACGGTTCTGGGCATTGCAGTCCTGGTAACGGTCCTCTTCGCGACGCAGTTCCCCAAGGTCGAGACCGACACCGACCCGGAGAACATGCTCGACGCGACTCAGGAGGACCGGGTCTACTACGACGAGCTCAAGGAGGAGTTCGGCATCCGCGACATGCTGGTCGTCGGCATCGTCGACGAGCAGGGGATATTCCGGGCCGAGGCCCTGACGCCCATCGCCCGCGCCATCCAGGAAATCGTGAAGGTCCGGGGAGTCGTCATCGAGGACATCGTCAGCCTGACCACGACCAACAACGTGAAGTCCGGCGGGGGTCTTCTCGAAATCCGGCCTCCGCTCACGGGGACGCCGACCACCGAAGAGGCGTTCGCCCAGATCCGCGCGGACATCGCCGAGAACCCGTTCCTGCACGAGAAGATCGCCTCCGCCGACGGCACGGCCGTGGCCATCTACGTGCCGATCCAGGCCAAGGACATGAGCTACCGGGTGTCGAACGAGATCCAGGCGATACTCGACCGCGAGCTGCTGCCTCGTCAGGAATACCACCTCGCCGGGCTGCCCGTCGCGGAGGACACGTTCGGCCACGAGATGTTCGTGCAGATGGCCGTGGTCGCGCCGATCACGTTCATGGTCGTTCTGATCCTGGCGTTCCTGCTGTTCCGCACGGGCATCTTCCTGCTGCCTCTGGCTCTGACCGCGATGTTCGCCGTGCTCTGGACAATGGGCCTCCTGATCGGGACGGGCAACACGCTGCATATCATGAGTTCCATGATCCCCGTGTTCCTCATGCCAATCGCGATCCTCGACGCGGTGCACATCCTCAGCGAATTCTTCGACAAGTACCGTGAGCGTGGCGAGGTCCGCCCCGCGATCATGGAGGCGATGAAGCCGCTCTACCGGCCCATGTTCATGACGTCTCTCACGTCCGGCATCGGTTTCGCGTCCCTGGCGCTGGCGGACATCCCGCCCGTGCGGGTGTTCGGGCTGTTCGTCGCGTTCGGCATCGCGGCGGCGTGGATACTCTCCATCACGCTCGTGCCGGCCGCGATCAGCTTGACGAGCGAGGAGCGGCTGCGGAAGGCCATCCTGTCGAGGAAGACCGACGAAGGTTCGGCGTTCGACCGCGTGTTGCGGCCCCTCGGACGGTTCACGTACGCCCGCGCGCACGTCGTCATCCTGGTCGCGATCGGCGCCATCGCCTTCGGCGTGATGGGTCTGATGCGCATCGAGATCAACGACAATCCCGTCAAGTGGTTCCGTCCACGCCACCCGCTACGCGTCGCCGACCGCGTGCTGAACGAGGCGTTCGGCGGGACGTACATGGCCGACATCGTCCTGGAATCGGATCGCGCCGACGGGATCAAGGATCCCGCGGTGCTCACGTACCTCGCGGGCGCCCAGGCGCATCTCGAATCCCACGCCACCGTCGGCAAGACGTCATCCGTGGCGGACATCGTGAAGCGCATTCACTTAGTCTTGCGCGACAACGACCCGGCGTACGACACCATCCCCGAAACTGCGGGGGCCGTCGGGCAGTTCCTCTTCCTCTTCGAGTCCTCCGGCGGGCCCGGAGACCTGGCGCGATTCCTGAACGCCGACGGGGACAAGGCCCATGTGTGGGTGCAGATGAAGGCGGGGGACAACAGCCTGATGCAGGAGGTCGTCGCGCATCTGGACGCCTACGTTGTCGCGAATCCGCTCCCGGACGGCGTGTCGCTGCACTGGTCCGGGATGACGTACATCAACATGATCTGGCAGGGCCTCATGGTGAGCGGCATGCTGAAGGCTGTCCTCGGCAGCTTCGCCGTGGTGTTCATCCTGATGCTGGTCGAGTTCCGCTCGCTCTTCCTGGCGTTGCTCTCGATGATCCCGCTCACGCTGGCGATCCTCCTCTCCTACGGCCTCATCGGCTGGGCGGGGAAGGAATACGATATGCCGATCGCCGTCTGCTCCTCGCTGGCGCTGGGGTTGGCCATCGACTTCGCCATCCACTTCCTGCATCGCTTCCGCGAACGCCTGGACGAATCGGGCGATCTGGAGGACGCCTGCGATCACATGTTCGGCGAGCCGGCGCGCGCGATCTCGCGCAACGCGGTGATCGTGTCGCTGGGGTTCCTGCCCCTGGTCCTGTCCACGCTCACGCCATACGTCACCGTAGGCCTGTTCTTTGCCATGCTGATGGCGTTCAGCACCGCCGCCACGCTCGCTCTGCTGCCCTCCCTCCTGAAGGCCGTGGGCGGGCGCATCTACCGGAGAAAGACGATGAAGCCGACTGCCGCGACCATCGGCCTGTTGCTGCTGGGAGCGTTCCTGACCGCGGCTCCCTTCGACGCGCACGCGGCGGACATCTCCGCCGACGAGATCATGACCAAGTCGCACGACGCTTTCTACTACGCCGCCGACGACATGAAGACGAAGGTCACCATGTCGCTCATAGACGACGGCGGCTCCACCCGCGAGCGTGTTCTCACGCTGCTGCGCATCGACGCGACCGAGGGCGCCGACCAGAAGTACTTCGTCTACTTCCACCGACCCGGCGACGTGCGCGACATGACCTTCATGGTGTGGAAGCGCGCCGGCGCCGCGGACGACCGGTGGCTGTTCATCCCGGCGGTCGACCTGATCCGCCGCATCTCCGCGGACGACAAGCGGTCCAGCTTCGTGGGGTCCGACTTCACGTATGAGGACGTATCGGGACGCGCCCCGTCCGAGGACACGCACACGGTTGTCCGGGGCGAAACCGTCGACGGCCGCGACGCGCACGTCGTCGAGAGCGTGCCGAAGGAGGGCGTGGACTTCACGCGCAAGCTCACCTGGGTCGACGCGGAGACGTTCCTCCCGCTGAAGGAGGAGTACTACGACGCGCAGGAGGAACTCGCCCGCGTGTTCACCGCGGACAAGATCGAGACGGTCGACGGCGTGCCGACGGTCGTCGAGCGCACGATGGCCAACGTGAAGGCGGGACACCGCACGGAAGTCGTCTACGCCGAGATCGAATATGACGGTGGCCTCGAGGACGGCGACTTCAGCGAGCGAAACATGCGCAAGCCCCCGCGCGGATGGACACGCTAACCCGCGATGCACGTGGAGCAACGCCGATGCGAAGCATGACCGCGAGCATGGTGACCCTGACGCTGCTCGTCATGGCGATGGCGTCTGCCCAGGACGGCAATGTCGAGGCGCACGGATTCGTCGTGACCCACGGCGCAGGGCGCCTGCGCGACACCGGCTCCGACGGCGCCCCGACCGGCGACTTCCTCATACGCGAGGACCGGTTCCGGCTGGATCTGGAAGGCTGGTCCGAGGACATCGACGCCGAGATCAAGGTGAAAGCCGAGGTCGTCCACGACGCCCTCGCGCGGCGATTCGATGTCGACCTGCGCGAGATGTACGTGGACTACGCCACAGGTGACTTCGACTTCCGTCTGGGCCGACAGGTCATCACGTGGGGCGTCGGCGACCTGATCTTCGTGAGCGATGTATGGCCCAAGGATTGGGTGAGCTTCTTCGCGGGCCGCCCGATGGACCACTTCAAGGTAGGCGTCGAGGCCCTCCGCGCCCGACTGTGGTCGGACGTAGCCAACATCGAGGCGGTCGCGGCGACGCCCTTCGAGCCGGACACGCTGCCGGACGCGTCGTCGTTTGGTGTCGCGACCCCGTTCGCAGGGGTAGAGTCCCTGCGCGTGGACATGCCCCGCGCCGGCTACGGAAACGTCGAGTTGGGGGTGAAGCTGTCGCGCAAGGCGTTCGGCGTGGACATCGCCGCGCACGCCTATCGTGGGTTCTGGGGCACGCCGTCGGCCCACACGGGCCCGGCGATTCCGCCCACATCGGTGACCATGTTCTACCCCGCGCTCTCCGTGTACACGCTCACCGCCCAGACGAACGCGGTAGGCGGCGTCGTCAGCGCGGAGGCCGGCCTCTACGACTCGCGGGACGATCGCGACGGCGATGACCCGGCCACGCCGAATTCGCAGATTCGCGGGCTCGTCGGCTACGACCGCCCTCTGTGGAGCGATGCCCGCGTTGGCGCACAATACTACGTCGAGTTGATGGGCGACTACGGGGCATACGAACAGGCGGCGCCGACGGGCCATCCGTCCGAGAGCGAGTATCGGGACATGGTGACGCTACGGCTCGAGCAGATGCTGCGTCGCCAGACGCTGCGGCTGTCGCTGTTCGCCTTCTACAGCCCGGCGGATTCCGACTATCTACTGCAGCCGACGGCCGAGTACAAGCTGTCCGACGAGTTGCGCGTGGTCGTCGGCGCGAACCTGTTCGGAGGCGACGCCCACACGATGCTCGGGCGGTTCGATCGCAGCGACAACGTCCACGTCACGGCGCGGTTCGACTTCTAGCGTGTGTCTGACGGATGGCGTTCGGTACTGACCTATCAGCTGGTCCAGCGAAGCGGGCGATGGGCGGAATGCGGCTGCATTGGGCTGCGGTGTATGGCCAGGTAGTTAGCACGATTGACGGATGCCTCGCGCGTCAGACGGCGTAAAGCGGAGCATACGCGGTTCCGCGTGAAGACATCCGTCAAGCAGGGGCCGATGCGCGCGAGCCATCACTCGTAGTGCAGACGCAACCGCAGACTGATCCCGAGATGGTATATACCATGTTCGCCGCGCGCTATCAGAGGGTCCAGGACCCAGCGATCCGCGATGACCAGATGCGGATTCAGGTACCACCCGCCGCCGTCGTCGTTCGTGTAGACGCCTACCGCAACATGCCCGGGGTGGCCCTCCCGTAACGCGGCCCCGATGCCTAATCGGAATGGCATGCCACGCGCCAGGTCGGTGTCGGTATTCATGCGGCTTTCAACGAAGATCCTGCGAGCATCACCCAAGCGCAGGGCTAGAGAGGGCTGCGCGATGTCGAGGACGTTATCGAAGGCCCGAAAGCCGAAGCCCAAGCCGAATGACTCCGAGTCGTATCGCATGTACGGATTCATGGATGTCTTGGATTCGGGGGCGTGATGCT